>DYON01000177.1 GCA_020720525.1 Acetofilamentum sp. | reverse complement strand
TATCGGTTCTAGGTGTTTTCGATATCCAAGGCTCAGCTGGAATTTCTTTTTGAGCTTTTGGATCCAGAATATAGTCCATATAATGCATTGCAACAAAATCGGTTCCTTCAAAATAAAATGGAAGTTCATTTATATAATAACCTGTTTTCGACATTTTCGGATAAATAAAGTCGTAATGCGTGGAGTCGTGAACAATTGCAAAAATATAGTCGCCTTGAGCCATCGAAGATAAATCGCTTGTCGAAATCACACCACTGCGCTTGTCGGCTATAAAGCCAAAGAAATATGCCCGATGCAATTTGCTAATAATATATTTGTAAGTGTCGTATCTCCAAAATTCCCTTAAAACTCCTGCTTCAGCCGATTCGCCTGCGTTTATACCTTCCGAACTTGTGTTGAAGTAATAAGCCGAATCGTTAGAATAAATAAAACTTGTAGCAATATAATTGTGTATTTTTTCAAGGATATCGAGGCTATCTTTGCATTCTTTGCAATCTAAAATTTGCTTTTCGATAAAATGCTTGTAACCAATGGTTTCCTTGTTGTTCACACCTTGGTCAATGTCCATCCTTATCCCAATACCAGCTCTATCGCGTTGTTGTGCAAAGTATGCCTGCATTGGTAATTGCTTCTCGGTAAGCGTATTGGGTATGGTGTAATAAAATTCAATCAAATGTGGAACGAACATGATATATGGGAGCTCGCGCCATGCAATAATATTGGGCTCAGAAAAAACAGCTGAAAGATTGTGAAAAGAAAACTGATAAATTTTAGTGTTATCAACTGTTTCAATTGTGTCGGGCCGATCGAAATTGAAAAACTCAAGGTCGTGCCAAAGCCTCGATAACAACGATATTTGTAAAAAAGAGTTTTTTACTGGATATTTTCTATGGAAAAAATATCTGAAATACTGCATTTTCTCACAGTTTTCAATAAATGGAGCATGGTATTTTGTTTCAATAATTAACGTGTCGCCAATTTTTAAGGTTTCCGATATTTTGAAATTGGAATAATTAGTTTTATCGTACATCACATGCAATGGCGTGTAGTTGGTTTGCAGATATTGCCAATTGCCTGTTATTTCGGTTTTGTCGGAGTCGAAAGTTTTCAATATTGAACTATAACCCGAACGAATAATGGTTGCTTTTAAGCTCGGATCGCGCACCCCCGACCAATCGGATGTGAGCTTTTGCATTCGCGGAGCAATAATGCTTGCTGCCGGATCGAAACTGTAAGGGATTGTTAAAAATGGCAAATCGTCCGCTTTAATTTCGGATTGGATTACAATCTTGGTTGTTTGCGTTATGTAAAACTGCATCGATCGAGCCAAAACATCTGTAATTTCAATTGAAACATTTTCAGATTCTACAAAGTAAGGAAAATCTTTTATATAATTACTGTAAATGCTATCGGATGCAGTTTGTGTGTTGATTATTTGTGCTTGAATTGAAATGGCAAAGCCAAACATGATAATGAAGTAAACTTTTTTCATAATTTTTTAAGTTGAAGCCAAAATATCATCAAAAACCATGCTAAAATTAACAAAGAATATCCAAGCTTTCCATATTCACATATTCTTCGAACCGTACTCAAGCCATTAGAAAACAATCATCTCGTCGTTTGAAACACAGACAATTCCAGCTTTCTCCAATTTTCCAGAAACCATTTCGGCAATACTACATTTGACAACAATTTCCATGGTGCAAAGCATGTCGAATTGTTGGTCGAGAACCTTGATCCCTTCGCTCTGTACAATTTGCATTACGGTGTTCACTTCGGGGTAGTTGAAACTGAGCGACATTTTTCGGGCTGTAAATTTTTTAACAATTCCAGATTCGTCAAGTGCAAGCTTAGTTGCTGTTTTATAAGCATTTATAAGCCCTGGTACGCCCAGTTTTGTTCCACCAAAATAGCGAACCACAACCGATAGAATATTGGTAACGTTTGCCGACAAAAGCTGGTTGTAAATTGGTTTTCCGGCGCTACCAGAAGGTTCGCCGTCGTCGTTGGCACGAAACGAACTTCCATCGAAACCAATTATCCACGCAAAACAATGGTGGCGGGCATCGTAAAATTCTTTGCGCAGTTGTTGTTGAATTTCTTTGATTTCTTCTTCGCAGGCAACCGGAAACACAAGCCCAATAAACCGACTATTGCGGTCTTTGAACTGTGCACGAGCTGACTTTTCTATGGTAAAAAACGAATCAACCATTTCCCAAAGCTATCAATAAAATGGCAATTGTGGCCAAAACAAGACCGAAAATATTCCATTTTCCCATTTTTTCGCGAAAGAAAACAAGACCTGTGATTGCTCCTAAACTCACAATTCCTACATTAAAAACGGGCACAAAAACTGTTACATCCATTTCGGTGAGCCCTTTCAGAAAAAAAAGAGTCGAATACCAATTGAGCAAGCCAAGAACGATTCCAGCAAAAATATTTTTGATTCGAATTTTTTGTTTTTTACGAATGCTGATAATTGTTACCAATATTGCCCCAATGAAGAAAGCAGTAGCAAATGCAGAAGTGAGATAACGCACAAGGTCGTTGTCGGTTGCAAGAAAATTGAATTGCGCCGTTTTAAGTATGGAATCGTTGATGCCATTACCCAAAAAAAGCAGAAGGGGCAAAACAAGAAAAATTCCTTTCAAATTGAAATTTTCGTTTCGTTTAAAAATGAACAAAAATGCTGGCAATGCAAGTGCAATTCCGCAAATTTTAACAGGATCGGCAATGTCGCCAAAAAACAAAAAACCAAGCGCAACGGGAATAAGAACCGACATTTTGCTGCTAACCGATGTGATGGCAATGCCAACTTTGGCTGCCGACGAAGCAAAAACAAAAAAAACGAGAATCAACAGCATACCCGAAAGCAAACTTAGAGGAAACCAAGCTTGTTGTGCGAAATCGACTGGCGATTCGTTTTGCAACGTGATAAGCCCAGCTACAAAAGCAACCAAATAATTAGTGGCTATAGCCTGCAAAACAACAACTCCAAACTTCGGATAAAGCTTGAAATTCACCATAATGAGTGTCGATGTTAGCAAAGCCAATACTAACCAAATCATAATGCAGAATTGATCAAAATATTCATGTGGTCGGATCCGAATTTTTTGTGTTCAATTTCGATAGCATTAATAAGCAAAGGAGCTTCGAGTCCTTGCCCGAATTTTTTTGCCCCAGTGAGAATTATAGCTTCGTCCCAAAGTCCTGAGGCAATAAATGAGTCGAAAATTCTACGGCCACCTTCAACTATAACGCTCGAAATTCCTAATTCGTGAAGCTTTTCGAGCACAGAGTCAATCACATTGCTGCCGAATTCTATCTTGATGTAGTAGGCTTTGATGGTTTGTTTGTTTTCGAGTGGATTGAAAACGATGGTTTGCTGGTCTGTTCCAAAAATAGCCAACGATTCATCGGGCATTTCGTCGGAGATTAATATTCTTACAGGGTTTCGGCCTATCCAATTGCGAACTGTAAGTTGAGGATTATCGTTAATAAGCGTGTTTTTTCCAATTAGAATACCCATTTCCTGCGATCGCCATTGGTGAACAAGGGTATTAAGTTCGGAACAAGTGATCCAATTGTCTTTTACCGAAGCATTTGGGTCGGAGCGGTCGATATCGATAAAACCATCTGTTGTTTGAGCCCATTTAAGAATGATGTAGGGGCGCTTTTTTGCATGAAATGTAATGAATCGTCGGTTGAGCCATGCTGCTTCTTTACTCAAAACATTTTCAACAACTTCGATGCCAGCAGCGCGCAGCATTGCGATACCACGGCCGGCCACTATAGGATTTGGGTCGGTAATAGCCACAACAACTTTGGGAATCTTATTTTTGATAATAAGCTCGGCACAAGGCGGTGTTTTGCCATAGTGCGAACAGGGTTCCAGATTGACATATAATGTGCTTTCCCTCAAAAGCGATATATCTTCAACCGATTGAATTGCAAAAACTTCGGCATGTGGGCCACCTATCTGCCTATGAAACCCTTCACCTATTATTATATTATTGTGCACCACAACTGCACCAACATAGGGGTTTGGCTCGGTGTGCCCGATTCCGCCTGCTGCCAGTTGCATACAACGCTGCATATATTTTTGGTCGGCATTCATGTAGCGAAATTAATGATTTTGAAAGAAGTTGAACTACACTTTTTCAAAAATGGTAAGTATTTGCAATTTATTCGCGTCTGTTTCACTACTTTTGCTCAATGAAAGGAAGCGATATTCGCAATATTATTAGGCAGTTGAGTACCGAACTCGCGGCGGTATATTCCGATGAAGTTGAAGCAAAGTCGGTTGTGGAAATTTTGCTGATGCATCATTTGAACATCGGTCGCTTCGAATTGTATTCGACTGGAGTAGAATTACTTTCCGAAGATATTCAATTTGCAATAAATGCCGATTTTGAGCGATTGTTGAAAAACGAACCCATTCAATATGTAATTGAGAAAGCCTGGTTTGCTGGTCTCGAATTACACGTTGGGGCTGGAGTTCTTATTCCTCGACCCGAAACAGAGGAGCTTGTGCAGTGGGTTGTGAGCAATTGTATCGGCTTCCAAAACGAGCTTGAAATAATTGATATTGGCACCGGAAGCGGCTGCATTGCGCTTGCATTGAAATCGTTTTTGCCAAAGGCATTGGTAAAAGGACTTGACATTTCTGAAGATGCATTAAATATTGCCCGCTCAAATGCAAAAAGGTTGAATCTCGATATTGAGTTTTATTACTGCGATATTCTGAAGAATAATCTGCCAGCAAAAGTTCGTAAACGCCGAATTGTGGTTAGCAACCCGCCTTATGTTCTTGAAAGCGAGAAAAACGAAATAGCATCGAGAGTAAAAGACTTCGAGCCCGAGCAGGCATTGTTTGTACCTAACAACAATCCGCTTATGTTTTATGAACGAATTCTCAATATATGCAAAGAAGGAGTAGAATCGGTCTATTTTGAAATTAATCCTGTATTTGGAGATCAACTCGTAAATATTACATTGGTTGATTGGAAAGATGTTGAGCTAAGAAATGATAATTCAGCCAAAAAACGGATGATACAAGTTAAAAGACTTAATAAACTGTAAATCTTTCACTTAAACCATTTTGATAATCGTTTGATATTTTATTTTGTATGTTGAATGATAATTTCACCTCAATAAATTACCAAAAATTGATAAGGATGAATTTAATTTTCCATACTTTTACAAAAATTTTCAGAGAGCATTAAACGTTTGATCATTTTCGACATCTAATTATAAATTTTTTCAACATGAAACTGATAAAAGTAACGATTGCAGCATTGATTGTTTTTGTAGGCTTCTTTTCCAGTCAATCTTTTGCTCAAGAAGTAGAATTTAAGCGCTCGGGCAATTGGGAATTTCTTTATGAAATGGATGGCGTCAATTTCTATTACAAGAATTGCGAATACAAAGATGTTTATAATGGCATCCATCAGGAAAATGTGCTAATAAAATTGGAAAACACAAACGATTCTCCAGTGCAGATAAATTGGATATGGTTGTATTATTACAATGGGAAGTGTTATAATTGCGAAAAAAT
>DYON01000533.1 GCA_020720525.1 Acetofilamentum sp. | reverse complement strand
TTCCGAGCATTCAGTCGTTGCTGACCATGAGCGAAGCACAAACTGCAGCATGGGTTGGCGAGCGCGGTTTAATTAACCGACGCATGATGGACAGCGAAATTCGACAAGCACAATACGACTACATCAAAGCTGCTTTCCGCCGTGCCGACAGTGCATGGAAAGTTTACGAAGCTTTGCCTCAATCAGAAGAGGAAAAAGCGGAATGGCAAAAATTTGTGCCTCTGTGGGACACTTGGAAAGCCGAACACCAAAAAGTGGTCGATTATTCCATTCAAAAAGACCAACTCCTGAAACAAGGGATTCGTGAAGACAGCAAAAAAATCGCTGAAATTGATTCCTTAGCCTTTGAAACCTCGATGCAGGCGCGAAAAAGTTTTCTCAATTCAGAAACAAGTTTGAATAAAATTGTTGAAATTAATCGTTTAATCACGATTCAAGAAGGTAAAGAAGCCGATGATGCCGCGGATTTAGCACTTGTGCTTCTCATTGTATTAATTATTTTCGGTATTTTGCTTGCCGTAATTTTAGGAATTCTTATTTCGGGTAATATTCAAAAAATTATTCAATCCGTTATCAAACAGACCAATAATTTGGTGGATGCCGCAGTTGCCGGGCGTTTGGCTACGCGAGCAAAACCCGAAGAAACAAATTTCGAATTCCGCGAAATTATCGTTGGAATCAATAAAACACTTGATGCCGTTATCGGTCCGCTCAACGTTGCCGCCGAATACGTGGACAGAATAGCAAAAGGAAATCTTCCGCCCAAAATTACCGATAACTACAACGGCGATTTCAACGAAATAAAAAACAATCTCAATTTGTGTATAGAAACATTAAATATACTCCTTGATGATATGAACTCCATGTACACACAGCATGAAGCGGGAGATATTGATGTGAAAATTGATGCGGCTAAATTCGACGGAGCATATAAGCGTATGGCAAACGGTGTTAATGAAATGGTCTTCGGGCACATAGCTGTAAAAAGAAAAGCAATGGCTGTTGTAGCACAGTTTGCCGAAGGCAATTTCGATGCTCCGCTCGAACAAATCCCGGGCAAAAAAGCATTTATCAACGAGCATAT
>DYON01000176.1:2534-5566 GCA_020720525.1 Acetofilamentum sp. | reverse complement strand
CGTGGCTAATGAGCGAAAAAAAGCCACGAAATTTATCGAAGAATGACGAAGGGAAGAATGACAAGAGGAAGAATAACGATGAAAATTCACTGTTCTTGTATATTGGACAATTTACCACATAGAACACAGATTAAAAACAAGCTTTCAACTTCGATTACTACACTTCAACCACGGCTTTGTATTCTTACATTCATTGAGAAAATTTTCAGAATCAAAGAGTAGATAAATAGCAAAAAAAAATCCCGATTAGAAAACCAATCGGGATTTGAGGAAAAATCTATTACTATTTTTCTTTAGAAAAATCAACTGTTGTTGCGTTTTCATCACCAGGTGATGATTGGAAATAGCCAACAACTTCAAAACCAAACAATGAAGCTAACAATTTATTTGGAAACCGCATTATGTATTTGTTGTATTCCCCAGCAAAATCATTAAATTTATCTCGTTCACCACGAATTTCGTTTTCAATGACCTTCAGATCTGTCATAAGACTCATGTAACCAGTAGTAGATTGCAAAGTTGGATATTGTTCCATAACAACCATGAGTTTACTCAACGAGCCACTAAATTCATCTTGCGCCTGTTCGAACTTGGCAAATGTTTCTTCGTCAAGATTTTCGGCATTGATATTCACCGACGAAGCTTTGCTTCTAGCTTCGATAACTGCAGTAAGAGTCGATTGTTCAAATTCGGACATCCCTTTTATGGTATTCACAAAATTCTGAACAAGATCTGCCCGCTTTTTATAGGCTGTTTCAACTTTTGCCCATTGAATTTTAACATCTTGCTCTTTATTGACCATTCTATTGTTGGCTCTCCACATCCAGATTCCAATGGGAAGTAAAACAACAAGTAAAAGAATGATAATCATGGTTGAACCAAGGCATCCAGCTTTTGATTTGCCACCGCCATTGCTGCGGGTTGCACTACCACCGGAAGGTAAAGTTTGAGTTGAGTTTTCCATGTTCATTAGTATTTTGAGGGTAAAAGTAGGAATTTATTTGATAATGTCGATACTTCGTTGGATAAATTTAGAAAGTTTTTCGCCTTTCAACAATCCTTGCGAAAGCAAAGCGAGGTCAATAAGCTGACTAACAGTAGCTTTTCGTTTTTCCTCATCCATAGTATCAACCAGTCCGGTGATAGTAGGATGGTTGGCATTTACCAACAAAGTGTAGCTGCGGCCCATGCCTGCCATATATTCCATGCCGCCACCCATTTGCGACATGTCGTTCATTCGGCGCAAAAATTCGGGCTGAATCATACCAACCGGTGCATCATCGTCGGCCAAAGCTTCTACCTGCACATGCACTTGCACATCGGAAGGAATAGAGCTGCCAAAAAATTCTTGAACCTGTTTGGTTTCTTCTTCGTTGAGTTTGCTCACAACAGCGGCTTTATCTTTCTCAATCAGCTTATCGGCCATTTCGGCATCAACGCGTTTGAAAGTAGCTTTTTCGAGCTTGCGCTCCAGAAAATCGATAAAATGAACATCAATTACCGAATCCATCAACAACACCGAGTAGCCTTTGGCTTTTGCAGCCGAAATATAGGTGTGCTGCTCTTCGGCATCCGAAGCATACAACAATACAAGATTTCCGTTTTTATCGGTCTGAGCTTCTTTCACTTTTTCGCGGTATTCTTCGACAGTGAAATGATTTCCATCGGTATCGTTAAGCAAAGCAAATTTGTCGGCTCTTTCGTAAAACGATTCGTTGGTGAGCATACCGTAGCGAATAAACACACGAATATCGTCCCACTTCTTCTCGTAGTCTTCGCGATTGGTTTTAAACAATTCTTCGAGCTTGTCGGCCACTTTTTTGGTAATGTGGCTGCTTATTTTCTTCACATTGGGGTCGCCCTGCAAATAGCTGCGGCTCACATTGAGCGGAATATCGGGCGAATCGATTACACCATGCAGCAAGGTGAGAAAATCGGGAACAATATTTTCGACATTGTCGGTTACAAACACCTGATTGCAATAGAGTTGAATCTTGTTTTTCTGAACTTCGATATTTTTCTTCAATTTCGGGAAATAGAGAATGCCGTTCAGATTGAAAGGATAATCGACATTGATATGAATATGAAACAAAGGTTCTTCGAAAGTGAAAGGATACAATTCGCGGTAGAAAGCTTTGTAGTCTTCGTCTTTCAATTCGGCTGGTGCTTTTTTCCAGATAGGATCGGGGTTGTTCACAATTCGTGGAACCTCGGTGGTGTTGTATTTGGGATTGCCTTCTTCGTCGGTTTCGCCTTCTATTTTTTCCGATTTGCTTTCCATTCCAAATTGAATGGGATAGGGCAAAAAGCGGCAAAACTTACGAAGCATATCCAAAATTCGATGCTCGTCGTTAAATTCTATTGAGTCTTCGGCAAAATGCAATGTGATTTCGGTGCCGCGTTCTGTCTTTTTGGCATCGCTCATGGTGTAGTCGGGCGAACCATCGCAGGTCCATTTCACAGCTTTTGCATCGGGTTGATAGCTCAATGTTTTAATTTCGACCTTGTCGGCAACCATAAACGAGCTGTAGAAACCCAGTCCAAAATGGCCAATAATTCCACTAATTTCCTTGTCGTCTTTGCCCATGTATTTTTTCACAAAGTCTTCGGCTCCACTAAAGGCAATCTCGTTGATGTATTTCTGCACTTCTTCTTCGGTCATTCCAAGACCTCGGTCGATAATTTTCAGGGTTTTCTTTTTGATATCGAGCTCAACACGAATGGTGAGGTCGCCCAATTCGACATCGGTTTGTCCGAGCGAAACAAGCTTTTTCAGCTTAGTGGTGGCATCCATAGCGTTGCTAACCAGCTCGCGCAGAAAAATTTCGTGTTCGGAATAGAGAAACTTCTTAATAATGGGAAAAATATTCCCAGTCTGTACGTTGATTGTTCCTTTTTGCATGGTATAGTCAGTTTTTAGCAGGAGGCGCATGGCAAAGCACGTGCCAGTTGGGCTTGTATGACATTTTGGCAGAGCCGTTGTGGCAAAGGAGATTTAGCAGATTGTGAATTTCGTCAGCGGATTAAACTGA
>DYON01000176.1:0-2434 GCA_020720525.1 Acetofilamentum sp. | reverse complement strand
GCGGATTAAACTGAAACACAAAATTCACTTCAATGCTTGCGATATTTTTGAAATTTTTCATAGACAACATCTCCAAACAAACGAGTAAGAAAGAAACGAGAGCCTCTGATATCTGGATTCATATTGCCCATGTAAAACGAGCCATCAACATTAAGAAATTCGACCAAATCCACTAATGAAACTCTTATAATTTCAACAGGTTCATCCAATGATTGATGAGCTTGATTGGAATATTGTTCAACAATTCGGCAAAGAAAAACAGCCATTAGTATCTTGTCTGTTTTGTTCAAAATTTTTGTTGTATCAACAACAATCACTCTTCTGTTGTCATCTACTCCATACCCGCCACTTTCATTCAACACGTGACTATCACAAGTAACAGTATCCTGTATAAATCGAGCTTAGATTGCTTCGTCGGGAAGCCTCTGTAAAAATATTTTCACTAAATGTCCGCCCCATTCTCCACAATCCGAGCAATGAATCAATACCGAAAGCGTATCAAATTTGTTTAAAAGCCCAAGAACATGACTCTAATAGTCAGTCGAAAAGCACAAGGTTGAATTGTATTCACTCGATTGAACAACATCCTTTTCTTCCTCGCTGTTGCAATAGCTTAATGCCGATAGCAGAAGCAATACAAAAACGAATCTATATGCATTTTTCATTTCCATTTGAACACCATTTTTCGATGTGACGCATTTTAAGTCGCTTGAAAAAATCATAACGCCCGCAGAATAAATTGCGGCAAAAGCACAACCTACTTATTAAAAATAGAGAATGTACCGTTAAGACGAACGACACCCATATTTTTGTTTTTTGGAGCATCAACATTGAGGTTGAACGAGCCGCAAACATTGTCATTATCGATAAAATCGACAGTAACATTTCCAGTCTTAGGCATTCCCATCGACCAGTTGAACCACACGGCACCTTGAAAAGTAATAATTTTCACCATCGAAAAGTACTCGGACTGATATTCGTGGTATTCATACACTCCAGGTTGTAACAACTTGCCTTTTTTGCTATGCAATTCAACTTCAATATCAATTTGCTCAGGTTTGCGTTTTCCGACAAGCTCTTCGTGTTTGTAGTTCATCAGCTTGAATTCGGCGAGACTGTCGCTTTTCATTGTAAAGGAAGAAGCCTTTACCTCAAACTTTGGATACACAATGTCTAAAGCAGAATCTTTGACGCCCTCGTATCCTTGAACGGTCATCGAAATTGTATTTTCATTGACGCAAACATCTTCTGCCGTCTTTTTATTTTGGGTGCTATCGGTCGAACCATCTTGATTGCTTTTATTACCACCACAAGCGGCAATAAAAAATGATGCAGAGATGATTGCTCCTAAAAATATATTTTTTCTTTTCATAGAGTTGTTGGTTGGTTTTTCAAAAATAGTGTAATTTTTGAGACTGCCTCATCAAAACGATTTTTCCCAGTTCCCGACACTTCAATTGAATTGCCATAATAAAGCAAGGTTTGACTTCGATACAATTCCATTAAAGTTTCGCGTTTATCGGGATGTTCGCGAAGTGGATCGTATTGCCAAGGTAAATCGATATTGCAAAGCAAAACAATACCGTATTTTCGTTTTTGCAATTCTTCAAGAATCCATTGATGGCATTTTCCATATTTGAATTCGCACCAAATTTTAGTAACCAACAATTCGGTGTCGCAGAAAACAAGATTGTTTTGTTGAGCTGCATTATCTTCGGCAAGCATCTGCCCCCGAGCAATGTGTAGAATATCTTCGTAGTTGTAATTGCGATCGAGCTCATCGAGATATTCTCGTGCAAATTCGGGAACCCAAACAGCCCCAAAATGTTTGGCAAGTTCGGCTGCCAAGGTCGATTTTCCAGTGCTTTCGGGGCCAGTAATGGCAATTCGTAAGGAACTATTCCATTTCATGCTGCAAATCTTTTTTCCATTGAAAATAGCCCACAACTGCTAAAGCAGTAAGAATTACAAACAAAATCATAGTGGGATAGAGCCCTTTGAAATAATAAATCACTGTCGAAGCAATATCGACAATAATCCATACAAACCAATTTTCGAGTTTTTTGCGAGCCAACATCCAAGTGGCGGCAAAGCTCAATGCCGTAGTGAAAGCATCCCACCATGGAACAGTTGAATCGGTAAAATTGCTCAAAATCCAGCCCATTGCGAAGAAAGAGCTAACCATTACAAGTAACAAAATGCTCCACAATTTCAAGTTTGTTTTTGAAACAGGGAGTTTTTTTTCGCCATGTTTCAATTTGCCTCCGAAAAGCCAAGCCCACCAGCCATAAACACCAACAATTAGATAATAGACCTGGAGCGACATATCGGCATAGAGTTTGGCCTCGATGTAAACCCAAATGTACATGGTTACCATTACAATGCTTACGCCCCAATACCATGCATTCTGCTTAATTTGCAGAAAAATGGAAAT
>DYON01000175.1 GCA_020720525.1 Acetofilamentum sp. | reverse complement strand
TATTGCACCATCGCTCACCAACACAGGCTTTCGGTATTTCACATCCATTTGTCGCGTTACACCAGCGGTTTTCATTTTTACGAAAACCACCCAGCTTGCAATTTCATCTAGCAAAGTGGCCTGAATGCCACCATGCAAAACATTCATCCAGCCTTCGTAGGGTTTGGAAGGAACCCAGTCGGCAACCACTTCGTCGGCTTCTTCACGAAAATTGAGTCGCAAACCAATGGGATTATCGGGCGAACAACCAAAACAGTTATAGCCTTCTACTTTGCGATATGGATTGTAAATTTTCATTTTGGTTGTAAATAGATGCATAAAAAGAAAAAACCCACGCACGTATAACCCTCACAGGGTTTAGCGGTGTGGGTTTAGCAATTGTTATTTCACCAAACGCAGCATTTTGCGCCAACGAATTTTACCGCCAGTAATTGAGCGATCCTTATCGAGACTCAACCAAACAAACGCTGCTTTTCCAACAATATGGTCTTCGGGTACAAAGCCCCAGTAGCGGCTATCGGCCGAATTGTGTCGGTTGTCGCCCATCATGAAATAGTAATTCATTTTGAAGGTATAGGATTTTGCTTCCTGTCCGTTGATGAATACTTTTCCGCTTCTGATTTCGAGCTTATTGCCTTCGTAAACCTGAATGATGCGGCTGTAAAGAACATAATTAATGGTGTCAATATTAACAGTAACGCCAGCTTTTGGAACAGTCAAAGGTCCAAAATTATCGCGGTTCCACGCATACGCAGCACTGTTTGGAAATATTCGAGGATCCCAAACTGTATCGGTCAGCAATTCGGGTTCAGAAGCCAGCAGCGATTCGTATTTGGCTTTGAATTCGCGCAACATTTCAAATGTCATTGGCAAAACCATACTATTTGGACCCAAATTTCTGGATTGTACCTCGCGCAATCGACCTTTATAATCTTCGAGACTTATACCTAAATCTTGCAACGAATTGCGCGGAACCATACTGCCCGACTTGAAGCGGAAGATATAGTTGTATTGCATCAATTCAGGATTTTCGGACTGAACACCATTGATAAACAACTGATGATTGCGTACTTCGAGCACATCGCCAGGAATAGCAACACAACGTTTGATATAATTTTCGCGCTTATCGACAGGGCGGGTGGTAATTTCAAATTCTTGAAGAATTCTGCTCCGCGCCATCGACATGTATGCAGGAAAATCGGCTTCGGTCTTTCCATCCTGAATGGCAAAATTTACTGCAGTGCTCACCACAAATGTCAGAAATGTTTGAGCTTGATCTTTGAGCATCACTGTATCGCCAGCCGGAAAATTAAATACCACCACATCGTTGTTGTCGATACTTTGAAAAGCAGGATACCTATAATAAGGCATACTTGGCCAACTCAAATACGACTTGGTGTTTTCGGTCATCGGCATAGTGTGGTGAGTAAACGGAAACGAAAGGGGCGTCATAGGTACCCGCGAACCGTACGATACTTTGCTCACAAAAAGAAAGTCGCCAACCAGCAACGATTTTTCCATAGATGATGTTGGGATGGTATAAGCTTCGATGAAAAATGTACGAATAACAGTTGCAGCCACAACCGCAAAAACAATTGCTTCGGTCCATTCGCGAACGGTCGATTTTTTCACCCTCACTTGCTCGTCGGGGTGAATATAAATAAGGTTTTTGTTGAATGCCAAATAGGGCAAATAAGCAAAGGGAAACATAATAGACAAAACTTGTGCGCCAATGCCGTTTTTGTTGAATGCTTTGAGTGTTTCAACAATCAAAAGCATAGCCATAAACACATTTATAAAAGGAATTAACGTAAAAAACAACCACCAAAGAGGCTTTTTTACAATTTTCAGCCACACAACGATGTTGTACACAGGAACCAATGCCAAATATGGCAATTGACCAGCTTTACGAAAAATAAACATGAGACCAACAACTCCAGAAGCGAAGCAAAGCAGTGTGAAAAGAATTACAATGTCCATATTCAACGATTTTTACAAATAACGAAATTACAACTATTTATTGCTTAGCGAAAAAATTTCGCCAAAGACATCCGAAAAATTAAAAAAGCCCTTTTTGTTTTGCAGCCATTTAGCCGCTTCAATTGCACCCAACGCAAAACCTTCGCGGTTCGATGCACTGTGAGCAAGTTCTATTCGATCGACATTGGATTGAAACGACACCAAATGATCGCCAGTTACCGCACCAATTCGATGCGAAGCAATAGAAATTTCGTCGTTTTTGGGCTGAAGACTCCAATTTTGGTACTGCTTAAGATTTGCCAGTAAATAACCCGCTGCCGAAACAGCCGTTCCGCTTGGTTTATCAACCTTGGCAGCGTGGTGGGTTTCGTCGATAGAAACCGAATACTGTTGAAAAGCTGCAAATTGCTTCGACGCAAAATCGAGAATTCGAAACCAAATATTTACTCCAATACTAAAATTGCTAGCGTACAATACTGCCCCACCCTTTTCTATACAATATTCTTGCACCAAGCTCTTATGTTCGTCCCAACCAGTGGTTCCAGTAGCAACTGGAATTCCCAAATCGATGCATCGAAGGAGGTTATCTTTCGCCATTTCGGGGCGGGTAAATTCAATAGCCACATCGGGTTTGGAATCCATATCGAATTGCGGCCAATCTTGCCCTTGATCGACTTTAGCAACCACTTTGTGACCAGCGTCGATTGCCAATTTTTCAATCATTTGACCCATTTTTCCATATCCAATCAAAAATATTTTCATGGGTACAAATTGATTCGGATGGTTAAACCACCTCCAATAGACGGGCAGAAAGCCGAACCCGCATTCCACAATGCAGGTTGAAACGACATACTGAGGTCGTTGCTGATGTCGAAATCGTACAAATGCGCATCGACAGCAGCATCAACAATATTCAAAATATAGACAAACGAAATAATAATGACCGACAGCTCCAAATTGTGTCGGTAGTAGTTGCGCAAATCGAGCAAATTCGATTCGGTATAATGTCCAACAAATGGATCTATAGTTGTGGAATCGCCATCGGTTCGGGCTATATAGGCACTTCGGTAATCTTGATAATATGAATTATTGAAGCCAATAGCATAACCAGCACCACCAAGGCCTGCATAAATAAGTGGAACTTTCCAATATTTATGATTGTAAATTTGACCAAGACCAGGCAAACAAGCCGACATAATAGTGGCTTTGCGTGGCGAGTGCAATACAGTTGTTGTATCTTCGATATTCTGAGCCCCGACAATTCCAACCATTGCAGCAATAAGAATAAATGTCAGGCACAAATAACGCATGATACTATTGGAAGAGATTTTCAATTTTGCGAAGCTCGTCTTCATTTTTGAAATGCAAAGTCAACGAACCACCACGGGCGGTAGCTTTGAGCGACACTTTGAGACCGGTTTTATGAATCAAATTCTTCTTGAGGGCATCGAATTCGGAAGCAAGAGCCATGGTTTTTTTTGCTTTTTGGGTAGGAGGATTGTTGATTCCACGCACAATTTCTTCGACCTGACGAACAGAAAGATCGCCGCTAATAATCTTCTGAAACAATTCTTTTTGCTTGGCTTCGTTGTTTTCGATACTCAAAAGCGAACGAGCATGCCCCATTGAAATTTTGCTATCGCGAATACCAGCTTGAATCTCGATTGGCAAACGCAGCAATCGCAAATAATTCGAAATGGTAGTTCTCTTTTTGCCAACTTTTTCGCTCATTTCTTCTTGCGTAAACTGGCACTCCTCCATCAACTTTTCGAAGGTAAAAGCAATTTCCATTGCATTGAGGTTTTCGCGTTGAATATTTTCGACAAGAGCCATTTGTAGCACAGCAACATCGTCGGCTTCGCGAATAAAAGCAGGAATTTGATTGAGCCCAGCAAGTTTCGAAGCGCGCAAACGGCGCTCGCCCGAGATAAGCTGAAATTTTCCATTTTCGAGTTTGCGAACTGTCACTGGTTGAATCAATCCCTGATGCTTGATTGACTCGGCCAAACCATTCAAAGCTTCTTCTTCGAACGTATTGCGTGGTTGATAAGGATTAGCATCAATTTCGTCAATATCGATAAGTGGAAATGCAATCACTGGTGTGCTTACACCATGTCCGTTTTCGGCATCGGCACCATCGAGGAGTGCGCTCAAACCACGTCCTAAAGCTTTCTTTTTGGTATTCATCGTGCTGTGTTAACTTATTTCTTAATGCTTACATCGTTGTTGCGTTGCAAAATCTCACGTGCCAAATTAAGGTAGCTTACGGCGCCTTTGCTTTCGACATCGAACATGATAATGCTTTCGCCAAACGAAGGAGCTTCGCCCAAACGAGTATTGCGTGGAACAATTGTTTCGAAAACCATTTCTTTAAAATGCTGACGTACTTCGTCGACAACCTGATTGCTAAGGCGCAACCTGAGGTCGTACATAGTGAGTAAAATTCCTTCGATGCTAAGTTCCTGATTGAGCCTAGTTTGCACAATTTTGATGGTATTGAGCAGTTTTCCCAAGCCTTCCAGAGCAAAGTATTCGCATTGGACAGGAATTAACACCGAATCGCTGGCTGTAAGGGCATTCACGGTTATCAATCCCAGCGAAGGCGAGCAGTCGATAAGAACATAGTCGTAATCGTCGCGAATCTGCCGAACCACTTTACGCATCATGCGTTCGCGGTTATCCATATTGATCATTTCAATCTCGGCACCAACCAAATCGATATGCGCTGGAAGAATATCGAGATTCGGTGTTTTTGTATGCTGTATGGCTTCGGACGAAGGCACATTGTCAACAATACACTCATAAATGCTGGTGCGAATATTTTTGGGATCGAATCCTAGTCCCGAAGTAGCATTGGCCTGCGGATCGGCATCGATAAGCAGGGTTTTCTTTTCGAGAATAGCGAGACCTGCACACAGGTTAATAGCCGTAGTTGTTTTGCCTACGCCGCCCTTTTGGTTTGCAATTGCAATTACTTTTCCCATATATGTGATTACACAAATTAAATTGAAAGCTCAAAAATACGAATTTTTCCGCACAGCCGAGTAACGGATTTTTAAAACGAAACTATTCACAAAACTAAATCTCTGATTGACTTTTGTTTACATCGTCAACAAAACAATACTCATCCGAAAAATCTTCCGAAATTTCGTCGGGCAAAGCTTCTCCAGTGCGTATAAAGTGGATTGCAGCTTCGAGACCGTTGGCAAATTTATCGAAATCTTCTTTGTATAGAAACAACTTGTGCTTTTCGTAAAAAAAGCGTCCATTGTCTTGGTTAAATCGCTTAATACTTTCTGTAACAGTGATATACATTTCACCGCTTCTCATTCCTTTTACATCGAAAAAATAGGTGCGCTTTCCTGCCCGCACTGCTTTCGAAAATATTTCATCCCTTTCTTGTCGTTCAAATTCTTCCATAGCAAAAACGTTTTAGCACAGAATAACAAAACTATACATTTATTCTTTAATCGCAAAAAAACCCATTAACAGACTGTCATTCAAAGTGTTTCGTGGTAAAAGAAACAAAATAGCCACGAAATGTAAAGCTTGCCCTGAGTATTCCGAAGGGAAGAATGACAATAAA
>DYON01000532.1 GCA_020720525.1 Acetofilamentum sp. | reverse complement strand
CCGTATTTGGCGGCGTCGTTTAAGAGTTACCCCGAATTATTGAGATGATACAAATGACTCCACTGCAAAAAGGTCGTTTTGCAATTTTTGCCTAGCAAAAGTAGGGCAAAACTGGCAAAAAAGCACTGAATATTTACGAAATTATCACGGAAATGCCGAAAAATGGCATCGAAGTGGGAGAAAATCATACGCGATTTTTGAAAACTGAGTAATTTCAGTAGAGTCACAAATTAATATCATCTTCGCTCGGGTAATATTTTGTTCTAAGCATACAAATATACAAAACCGCGGACAACAAATGTTTATGGTTAGGGCCTGTCAAATGCCAAAGGGTCAATAACCCCATCCCAATCCACCCAACTGGCCCAATTATTATTGCGATTGTACTTGACATTGTCGTGTACACAACAAAAGGCAACGCAATACCTAATGCCGTAGTAATTGCGCCAAGCGATGTTGATGCCAGTAAATATATACCAAAACCGGATAGCTGAGCTGCGGTCAACGCACTAAACATACTTCCACTTAACAGCAATTCACCGCCCTTATCAAATTGCTGGGCAACCTTGCGTAATTCCAGTTCCATTTCTTGACGTTGCTCCGGTGTCATTTTCTCCCAAACAGTTTCTAATACTTTCTTGGCAATCAGTATCTCGATATCCCTGGCTGATAAATATTTTGGGTAGGTTATTTTTAATTTGTCGGCAACGAGCCTTACTACATCCCGATAACTTGGTTCATTACCCATGATGTATGTAATAAGATGTTGTGAATCCTGCAATAAAACATCAACTAATGTTTTTATATTCGAATCTGGAGCTTCAAGTATTTTCGCCAAACCTCGTAACTCATCTGATGAACATTGGGAAAGCAATTTCCTGAGCGTTTGCATTCCAGTCTCCTTGTTGTTTTAGTGTGCTTGCAATTTGCAGCGCCCAACGGATTGCGTTACCTGCGTGTGGGCGGGCGTGGACAAGGCTTGGGAGCAGAAAAAACTCGAAGCCACGCGTACGCGAAATGCTTGTAAAACGCGCAGTCCCACACGTCGGGTGCACCCTCGCAAGATGGTTCCCATCATTTTTGCA
>DYON01000174.1 GCA_020720525.1 Acetofilamentum sp. | reverse complement strand
CGGGAACATTGCCAATGGGTGTTGCAAAAGCAGAACCCTGAAACACCGAGGCGCCATCGAAAGCTGCAACATGGCTCGAACAGATGATGAAAACGTTTTTATAATCGTTTTTTTCTCGAAGTGTAGCAAAACCATAGGCAGCTGTTTGCCCACTGTATTCGTAGCCTGCATGTGGAACAATAAGAGCTCGAACTCTCTCGATATTCGGAGCAAGAATAATTTGGTTGAACTCTTTTTCGAGATACTTGCGTAGCATTGCAGAATCGGCCATGTAGAATTGACCTGCAACATGCGGTTTTCGCACTGAATTATCGTCTTGTGCCATGGTGGGTGGGGACAGACTCATCATTAGTATTAATAAAATGGATAGTTTCATTCAGGAGTAAATATACAATCAAAAAGAGGAAAAAGCAAATTTATTGAATTGATAATTAAATGATTAGTGCAGAATATATATATATGTCGCCAAAGTAGATAGAAATGTAGCTCAATTTTTGTGAACTATTTCCCTTTTTTCATCTTAACTTGCATCGTTTTAAAAATCAATATTATGAATCTCCATTTGATGCGTCGTATCTACCGACTCAGAGCCAGAATCCTTCGCAACATGCTTGCAATGATAAGCTTTTCGGCTATTTTAGCCTCGTGTGGCTCCGGAAACTCACATCAGAAAAGCAATTCCGACGACTCACTGAAAAATGTAAACGAAGCTCATAGGCTCGATTCAATTGCAAAAACAGATAGCATTGCTAAAGTAAAAGCCGACTCAATTGCCTTGAAATCAAAAGAAGATAGTCTGGCAAAATTAAATGCTTCTATCCCTGTTTATGTCCCTCCTGTAATTTATAACGACCCTGGTCCTGTTTGTGAGTATGGTGTTGTTCCGGTTTATGACGATATTATTATTCCAGTGGATGAAACTCCAACTCTTACCAAATATGGTGTTCCTCAAAACTATTAATCTATGCATACCGAAAAACAACATATTCGCAGGTTTTACGCTTCAATTTTGCAACGTTTTATTGTATTGCTCAGTTTGCCATTGATTGCATCGGCTTGTCAGGTTTCGAATCGATCAAACAACGATGCGTGTATTGCTCAACCCGATACTCAAACGATTGTTAGCGACGATACAATCAAAATTGTTAAGGTCTATACCATTTCTACCATTAACCCCGATGCCATTGTCCCAGTTTATGTAACCCCAATTCAAATAACGCCGTGCTACAGTGTAGTGGCTACTCCTATTTTTCCGACAATGGATATTCCTGAATACTAAATCAAAGCAAACGAGTAGAAATAATAAAATGAATTCAGATGAGAAATAAAACAAATAGCCATTATCTCCGATTCTACGCAAAATTGTTGCGCAATTGTCTCATCATTCTAAGTTTGCCTATTTTGGCTACAGGTTGCTTGTTCCCAAAACATCAAGTTCAAGTACAACCATCCGATACCACATCGGTCGTTCCCGAATCTTTCGACTCGACAAGCGTTTTGCCGCCCGATACGTCGAAACCAACCTATTTTGACCCTAACACCATTTGCGAATACGGCGTCCCCCGACCCAATCCGGAATACGACACTATTCACGAGCAATTGATGTATGGAGTAATTCGTGTTGAATAATTGTAGAAAATAAACTATCTTTGGTTCTCAATAATCCAAAAATCAATTTGTCATGAGTCATAAAATTCGCTATCGCTTTCTGATGCTGCATGCACGCTTGCTGCGAAATATTCTTGCCGCGATTGGTATTGCTGGATTTCTGACTGCCTGTTCGGGTGGAACAAAAACCGAGCAAAAAGTCAATCAAGATTCAATTGATCGGGTGAATGAAAAAGCGCGACTCGATTCGATTGCAACAGTTCGCAACGACAGTATTGTTTCGGCAAAAGCCGATTCGCTTGCAAAAGTGCGAGAAGATAGTATTAAAAAATCTCAAAACCAAAACACCATTACCAAATATGGTGTTCCGATTGAGAATAATATTGTAAAACCAAAATACGGAACGCCAATTAATCACGATGAGCCTAATACTCGCTATGGTGTGCCGGTAAACTACAACGAAGGTTAGGCATGCGTTATCCTTCCTTGAAACAACAAATCGACCGATGGAAAGCTTGGCTTTTTCGATTCTTGCTTTCAGCATTAAGTGCCGGTAGTATTTCGATTGTTTCGTGTAGCAAAACAGCTTCGAATGCCGAATCGGGCGATGTTTTAAATGTGAAAGAATTGTCGGAATTAGTGAAATTGCCCGAAAAAAATGAAACTCCAGTTTCTTCGAATCAAAACACCACAACCCCTTTGACCAATCCTGTTGTAACGCCAGTTTACAACCCGAATGTTCTTCCTGCTACCGACTATGGGGTTATTCCTGTTTATGGATCCGAATACTATACCACCAAATACGGAGTTCAAAATCCTGAAAATAATTGATTATGAGTAATTTGCGTCGTCGTTTTAGCTTCAAAAAGCGATTGGTTTTTAATATTCATTCGCGCTATGTTCGTGTTCAGTCCAAACTTCACGAACTGAATTATTTTTTTTGGGAATGCACTTCGCGCTGCAACCTTGCTTGTTTGCATTGTGGAAGCGATTGTAAAATCATAGAAGATGCTCCCGATATGCCTGCCGACGATTTTTTGAATGTATGCAAACAGGTTGCAACCCGCTACAACCCTGCTAAGGTGATGATTGTTGTTTCGGGGGGCGAGCCGCTGGTGCGAAAAGATTTGGAAGAAGTTGGTCATCAACTCAAAAATATGGGTTTCCCTTGGGGAATGGTGAGCAACGGCTATGCCATGACTCCCGAACGCTTTCGTTCGCTTCGCAATGCAGGGTTGCGTTCGGCCACCATCAGCCTCGATGGAATGAAAGCCAACCACGACTGGCTTCGCGGACGCAATGGTTCGTTCGAACGTGCAGTTGCTGCAATACAACTTTTGGCCGACGAGCCCGACATGGTTTACGATGTGGTAACATGCGCCAACAATCGTAATCTTGGCGAACTCGACGAAGTAAAAAAACTTTTACTGGGAATGGGTGTAAAGCGCTGGCGAATTTTCACCATCGATCCAATTGGTCGTGCAGCCACCAATCCCGATTTGATGCTCGACGATGCCACTTTTCGGTCGGTATTCGATTATATTCTGAAAACGCGTGCCGAAGGTCAGATTCGTGTTTCGTCGGGTTGCGATGGTTTTTTGGGCGATTACGAAGGTTTGGTGCGCGATGGCGTGTTTTTCTGCCGTGCTGGAATTCACGTGAGCTCAATTCTTGCCAATGGCGACATTGGTGCATGCCCCAATATTCATCGTGGATATGTGCAGGGCAATATTTATAAAGATAATTTTCTCGATGTTTGGGACAACAAATACAAGGAATATCGCGACCGCACGCCTATGAAAAAGGGTATTTGTGCCAAATGCGACCTGTGGAAGTGGTGCCGTGGCGACGGTATGCATCTGCACGAACCAGGCCTCGATGGTCCATTGGTTTGTACATACCACAAGCTTTATCCCGACGAAAATTCAAGCAAATTGATATGCTGAAATCTGTCGGAATTTCGGTGCTGCTTTTAGTCTTTTTCTGCTATCCGTGTGGTCAAGGCAAATCGAACAATCAAGTAAATTCCAATACTATCAATAAGCAGGGGGCTACCATTGAGGAGCGATTTCTGCTGCCCGACGGTTATAATCGCATCGAAGCCGAATCGGAATCGTTTGGCGCTTGGCTCCGAAAACTCCCACTTAAACCCGACGGTGCAAATGCTTTGTTGTTCGATGGTCGCGAAAAACCAGCTTCGGGTGTTTATTGTGCTGTGCTCGATTTGCCCATTGGAACAAAAAATCTACATCAATGCGCCGATGCCATTATCAGGCTGCGAGCCGAATATTTATGGAAAAACAAACGCTATTCCGATATTCATTTCAACTTCACCAGTGGCTTTAGAGCCGATTATGCGAAATGGATGAGTGGAAAAAGAGTGCTTGTGAATGGTAATAATTGTTGTTGGGTTGCCAAAACAGCTGCGTCGAACACCCACGACGATTTGTGGAATTATCTCGAAACCGTTTTTATGTACGCCGGAACCTTATCGCTCGAAAAAGAACTTGTGAAAACCAACTGGGACGATATGCAAATTGGCGATATTCTTATTCAGGGAGGTTCGCCCGGACATGCCGTAATTGTTGTTGATATGGCAATAAACGAAGCAACTCACGAAAAAATATTTTTGCTTGCTCAAAGCTACATGCCTGCACAAGAAATTCAAATTCTTATCAATCCCAACAGCGACGATTTAAGTCCTTGGTACAGTTTGAATTGCGAAAACAGCATTCAAACACCAGAGAGGGAATTTATTAAAGGTGATTTGAAGCGGTTTGAGTGAAAATCGGTTTATGTAAAAAAATATTTCGTCTTTTTACGAAATAAAAAACATTTCGTATATTTGCGAAATTTAAAAATACTCATTCATGGAGATTAAAGTTTTAGGAACTGGATGTTCCAATTGCAAAACACTTGAAAAATCGACTCGTCAGGCAGTAGAAGAATTGGACCTCGATGCGCAGGTGGTTAAAGAAGAAGATATTGTTAAAATAATGAGCTATGGCATCATGCGTACGCCTGGTCTCGTTATTGACGAAAAAGTGGTTATGTCGGGCCGAGTACCGTCGGTAAATGAGATCAAGGAAATAATTGAGTCTAATCGCTCGTGAAAGTGTTGAATTGTGAGTTATAAGTGATGAGTTATAAGTGATGAGTTATAAGTGATGAGAGTGTGTTAGTCAAATAAAACAGAAACGTTTGTTTATGAAAGAGAGCATAATCAAAGACATATCTTACCAGTTTGCTGTGAAAATTATTGGATTGTATATTTATCTGACAAAAACGCAACATGAGTTCGTGCTAAGTAAACAACTTTTGCGTTCAGGTACTTCGGTCGGAGCAAATGCACGCGAGGCTCAAAATGCTGAGAGTTCAATGGACTTTGTACACAAATTAGCAATTGCTCAGAAAGAATGCGATGAATCGTTGTACTGGCTTGAACTGCTTCGCGAAACTGATTTCATAACTGACGAAATGTTTGCTCCAGTCTATTCAGAATGCAAGGAAATACTGCGAATGATCCGCAGTGCGATACTAACCACAAAGGCAAAACGAAATTCTTCAAAAACCCCTAACTCATAGCTCATAACCCCTAACTTCTAACCCAAAAACAAATTATGGCTCAAAAACAATCTTTTTCCGAAAATCAAATTCAATTTGCTCGAATTGCCAAGGCGCTTAGTCATCCGGCGCGAGTGTACATCATGGAGCGGTTGCTGGCCGAAAATCGTTGCAACGGTGTTGGTTGCTGCACAAGTGGCGAGATGATTGGCGATATTCCCATTGCCCGTTCAACTCTTTCGCAACACCTGAAAGAATTAAAAGCCGCCGGACTCATACAGGGCGAGGTCGAGTTGCCAAAAATCAGATACTGCGTGAATTTAGAAAACTGGACTCGGGCAAAAATGCTTCTCAATCAATTTGAAAACACTAAACCATGTCAAAACTAACATTCAT
>DYON01000531.1 GCA_020720525.1 Acetofilamentum sp. | reverse complement strand
TTCTCCATCAAATACTTGAAGGCCTTGTCGTAGAGTGGATTAATGATCTTCATGTCAGATTATGTTTCTGCAAAAATAATGAAAAAGAGAGATTTATTGGCTTAAAAATTGGGGGAGTTTGTGGTATATTGTTTGTCGTTGTCGTGTCCGCCTGGTGACGGATTTGGTGTCGCGAAACGGACAAGTCCATTTTTTGAGATTTCAGTAACTCTTTTCCACAGCTTCGCCCGGTCAGTCACATCTTTTTTATTGTAACCTACTGATTTTTTGTTCGTTGTTTGTTGTTTGTTGTTCGTTGTTCGTTGTTTTTTGTTTGGGGTTTGTAATTTGAGATTTGAGATTTGTTGTTTGCTTTTTGTTGTTATTTATCCTCCTGCCAGAGGAGAAGGAATTCGGTGTTGCCTTTTCCAAAGAGATAGTCGGTTTCTTCGGATTCGGTTATTATGGCGTATTGTATGGTGCGTTTAATGAGTTCTTCTGCCTTTTTTACGAGGTTGGCAAGGTAAACAGTATCAACCTGGTTGCCAACAAAAAGCAGATTGATGATCCCTGTATCCCTTCCACAGGCGTAATCTCCTGTAATGTAAACTCTTCGGATGTCGCCAAGTCCTTCGATTACTTTTTGGATGATCTGATCGAAGCCCAGGTGTTTGAGCAGGATATTGTGGATGTCGGTGTAGAGTGGGTGTTGGGTGTTTGCCTGAAAGTTCTTTCTATTTCTATCCAGACTTGTAGTAAGTAGCCCTGCCTTCTCGAAACGGTTGAGTTCGAGCCGGATGGCGTTGGATGATTCACCAAATTCACCGGCAAGTCCCCGCAGGTGCGATTTCGCATTGCTGTTGAGGAAAAGCCTTGTTATCAGCTTGATCCGTGTCTTGGATGTGATTAAAGCATCAATCATACAATTTTATTAATTGGGTAGCGAAATTACTCAACATTATTAAAATAGCAAGTAAAAAATGTTAAAGGGGGAGGATTTTGTTGTCGGGTTGTGATGGTTGTGATGGTTGCTAACGCGTAGCTGAAAACAATGATAACACGAAGTGGACAACAATGATAACGCATAGCGGACAACAATGACAACGCG
>DYON01000173.1 GCA_020720525.1 Acetofilamentum sp. | reverse complement strand
ATCAGAGATCTTACGCTGCGCGATGGCCAGCAGTCATTGTTTGCCACACGCATGAAACAAGACCAAGTTGACCGAACGCTTCCTCTTTTTAAAGAAGCTCGTTTTTATGCTATGGAAGTTTGGGGCGGAGCTGTTCCCGACAGTGTAATGCGCTATCTCAACGAAGACCCTTGGGTTCGTTTGGCAAAAATAAAAGAGGGCATTGGAGATGCGTCGAAGCTCACCGCTCTTTCGCGTGGACGAAATCTTTTTGGCTATAATCCTTATCCCGATAGCGTAATTGAAGGGTTTATCTGCAATGCCATGAGTACGGGTATCGATATTCTTCGAGTTTTCGATGCGCTCAACGACATGGACAACATCAAAGCTTCGGTTATTTATGCCAAAAAGTTTGGCGGTATTGCCGATGGAACCGTTTGCTACACTCTCGACCCAAAAGTTGAACCTAAAAAGAAATTTTTTGGACTCATTTCGTCGGGCAATTCAAACAAAATAATCTTCGACACCAATTATTTTACCCAAAAAGCCAAAGAGCTCGAAAATATGGGCGCCGATATGGTTACCCTTAAAGATATGGCGGGTTTGGTCGATCATGCAAGTGCTGCAAAAATCATCAAAGCGCTTAAGAAAAGCGTCAATATTCCTATCGATTTTCACACCCATTCCACACCTGGCTACGGACTGGCTTCGGTTCTAACAGCCATAATGAGCGGTGCCGATATTGTTGACACCAATATGATGCCTTTTGCTGGTGGCCCTGCTGCTCCGGCCTACGAAGTAATTCATCTTTTCTGCAAAAAGCTGAATATCGAAACCAATGTCAATATTGAAGTGCTCAAACCATTGAGCGACTTGCTTTACGATATTCGCAAAGAAATGGCCGAATTCGACAGCTACAAAATGTTTCCTCGCAGCTTCGACCTCACCAAAGATACTCTTCCAAAAGACATCGATGCATTGTTCGACCGCGCTATCAATTCAGTTGAAAAAGAAGACTACGAAGATGTTTTGATTGCCTGTAACAAAATTGAAGAGTTCTTCAATTTCCCTGCAGCCGACGAAATGGTGAAGAACGCACAAATTCCTGGTGGAATGTACACCAATATGCTGGCACAGCTCAAACAGCTCAAACTCGAAGACCTTCTGCCTCGTGTACTCTTAGCTGTTCCCAAAGTTCGCAAAGATGCTGGTTGTGTACCTCTTGTAACCCCAACCAGCCAAATTGTTGGTGTTCAGGCTGTTAATTGCATCCTCGACGAAAACAAAGGTCTGCCTTGGTACACCAACAACAATACTCAGTTCGAAAATTTGATTAAAGGTTCGTATGGAAAAACACCAGTTGCAGTTGTTCCTGCTTTTCGCGAGAAAATAACTGGCTCGCCCATCGAAACAGCCTACGATACAAGCACTTATAAACCTCAGGAAAATAAAGTTTTTCAGGAATATGGTGGTGCCAAGCTTATCAATTCGGAAAAAGACCAGTTGCTTATGGAATTGTTTCCTTCGGTGGCCGATATTTTTCTAACCACAAAAGCAAAACAATTGTGGGACAGCGAAAACGCAGTTCTTCTCGAAGAAGAAGAGCGCAAACGCAAAGAACTGGAAGAAGAATTCTATCGTCAGAAAAGCGAATACGAAAACATGACTCCAGAAGAGAAAGCTAAACGGCTCGAATTTGGTCTCTACAATTTTAAATGGACTACTTATTTCGAAGATGAAGAAGATAACTTGAAATTGGGCATCAACCTAAAGCAAAATTGTATTTAAAGCTTTTCTACTTCCAAAACAACTTTCCATCGTTGTTTTGAGCAATTTTTCCATTATCCATCATCCAGCGAATTGCAGCAAGAGCTTTTTCGCTGTTCATGGTACTGAATGTTTTCATCAACTCTTCGGGCGACATGGAATTTGCTTTTAAAAGAGGCTTCACCTTTTCGAGAATTTCGTTGAATTTGTATTCCGAAAGCCCTGTATCGCTGCGCGATTCGCACACATCGCACATTCCACAGCGGCGCGGGTTGGTTTCGCCAAAATATTCAAGCAAGATCTGACTGCGGCATTTGCTTGTGCTGGTAAAATATGCTTTTACAGATTCGAGGCGTTGCAAAGCTTCCTTTTTGCGATTGAAATAATGCTCGGGCGAAAAAATAATTTCCCTATGATCGATGCGGTCGCTCAAAAATGTGAGCTTAGGACTCGTACTTGCCTGTGCGTATGCAAGCAATCCAAATTTATCCAATTGTTTAAGCCCTTTAATAACAATAGATTTGTCGGCATTCATGCGGCGAGCTAAAACGAATTCGTCGATTCTCACAAATTCGGTAAACAAGCCCGAAAAAGAACGAAGAATTAGCTCAACAAATGCACTTAGCGAAGGATTTTCGAGCTGAAAACGATACAATTCGGCTTTATCGACCAAAAATTTCAATCGCGACGGACTGTAAATGGCATCGGAAAGCGAAATATATCCATCTTTTTCAAGCAACTTGAGCGAACTGAAGGCTTCCATAGCTGGTAGCGAATAGCGGCTGCAAAAGTCGCTGATTTCGAAATCGTAGGTCGATAGTTTTCCTGCACCAACAACAATTTGAAGATAGTTTCCCAGTGCATTGTATGTTTTAGCAATAAATTCGGGCTCGGGAAACGAAGCTTCGAGCATTTTCTGGGCTTCAACAATATCTGCTTTCGACCATAAAAGCCATGCAACCGACTGTTTGCCGTCGCGACCACCACGGCCAGCTTCCTGAAAATAGGCTTCGATGCAATCGGGCACATCCATGTGAACTACCAGCCGCACATCGGGCTTGTCGATTCCCATTCCAAAGGCATTGGTCGAAACCATTACCCGAACTTTACCATTCAGCCAATCCATTTGCTTTTTATCGCGCTCGACTGGTGTTAATCCTGCATGATAATAATGAGAGCTTATTTTGTTGCGAATTAGAAAATCGGCATATTCCTTTGTCTTTCGCCTATTGCGCACATACACAATACCTGTGCCTTTATACTCGTCGAGGAGCTGCAACAAACGTCCGGTTTTATTTTCTTCGAAAGCAACGTTGTAGAGCAAGTTTTCGCGGTAAAACGATTGTTGGAATACATTTTTTGCTTTGAAAGCCAATTGCTCCATGATGTCGTCAACCACCCGAGGTGTGGCTGTAGCCGTAACGGCAATCACTGGCACATTGGGAACAATGCTGCGTATTTTTGCAATGTTGCGGTATGGTGGTCGGAAATCGAATCCCCACTGCGAAATACAATGTGCTTCGTCAACCGCAATCAAATTGAGCTTCATTTTGGGCAAGCGAAGCAAAAACATTTCGGTTTCGAGTCGTTCGGGCGAAATATACAGGAATTTCACATCGCCATAAACACAATTGTTGAGAATAGATTCAATTTCGTATTGGTTCAATCCGCTGTGAATGGCATAGGCAACAATGTTGCGTTTTTTCAGGTTTTCAACCTGATCTTTCATCAGGGCAATAAGTGGCGAAATAACAATGCACAAGCCTTCGCGAGACAAAGCAGGCACCTGAAATGTAATCGATTTTCCTCCTCCGGTGGGCAAAAGAGCCAATGTGTCTTTGCCTTCGAGAACCGACAAAATAATATCTTCTTGCAGGGGTCTGAACGACTTGTAGCCCCAGTATTGTTGCAATACAGATACGATTTTGTTTTTCATGTTGCGCCAGTCTTGAAATCAAAGATAGTAAATGATTTGGAAACTGATTGTTGTTAAAAAGTCTAAAAAACATATTCTTCCTTGCAGTAAGAGAGATTCTGAAACCAGTTCAGAGTGACGCTGAGATTGTTTTTTATATCAATAAAAAGAAAAATTATATTTTTAGACAGACTCTTATTTTTCATCTTCATCGACCATGCCAGTGAGCTTGTTGAGAACTTTGTTGATTTCTGTTTCACTATTCAGCAGTCGCTTACGACAAAATTGAATCAACTCGGCTGCGCGCTTCACTTTGAGCATGAGTTCATCGGGGTCGGGAGTGTCGTTTTCGATTTCACTCACAATGGTTTCAAGCTCTGCAAGAGCTTCGGAATATTTCATTTCGCTCATGATTTTTGTTTTTTTGTTTTTTGTACCATCGATTCGAGGCGGCCTTCGTCCAAAATAGTTTCTATAGTTTCGCCTTCCTTAATGTTTTTAATGTTTTTAATCACCTTACCTTTATGAAGTGTAATGCTGTAGCCGCGTTTAAGTATTTTTTGTGGGTCGAGCATTGCTATTTTACTTTCCAACAAATCGAGTTTAGACCCTAATTTTTGAGGAATAGACTTGCTGGTTTTGTGCAAATTCTGTTGCAATAAATTCTGTTGGTACAACATTTTCATCAGCATGGCTTTCGAATTTGCGTCGATATATTGAAGTTCCGAATATAGTTTGTTGCTGTTGCGATTGAGAGTTGAAGAGCTAAGGTGTTGAATGTTGCTGGCCAATTGAATTAAAATCATTTTTTGTTGCTGAAAAGTGTGACGGCTTGTGTTGTAAACAAACTGCGATTGCTCGTCGAGCCACGCATCGTGCTCGGCCAAGACCATAAGAGTTTGTGCCGAAAAATGTCCAGCAATGTCTGACAATTTGTTCAGCTGAACCGAAAATCGTGTAAGAATAAAATAGCCAACATCGGTTGGAGTAATTTTATTGGTGTGTGCAACCATTTCCACCACAGTTTCGTTGGTCGAATGGCCAATTCCAGTAATAACAGGAAGCGGACAATTGCAAACAGCTTGAGCCATTTTGTAACTGTCGTAGCAATCCATGCCAGTATCGTCGCCACCACCTCTGATAATGAGAACGGCGTCGAATTCGTCTTTTCGTTTTCCAATTTGTGCCAGTCGGGCAGTGATGGTGTCGGCTCCTTTTTCGCCTTGCAAAATGGCGTTGAAAAGTTTGAGCTCCATTCTGAAAGCGGCACCTTCCACACGAAGAATATTTCTCAAATCGCTGAAACCGCGGCTCGATGCAGCACTTATTACTGCAAGTCGCTGAGGAACAGTAGTAAGTTCAATCGTTTTGTTTTGATAGAACAAGTTTTCAGCAAGCAACTTCTCGATGGTGTTTTTCTTTTCGAGAGCCATTTGTCCCAATGTATATTGGGCATCAATTTCCATTATGCGCAAACGCATCCCAAATTGCTCGTGGAAGCGAATCTCTGTTCTAAAAAGGATTTCTATTCCGTCGCCAAGCTTTTTGCCGGTGATAGCTTGAAAATTGGCTCCAATTCGCATCAAATCGTCGGCCCATATAATTGCTTGAATTTTAGCAACCACCTTGCCGCCAATTTTTTCAACGAGTTCGGGGAAAGCATGCCCCGAAGCCGAGTAATGATTGAGTTTAAGCATGTCGGCTTTTACCCAAACGGGCAAAGGAAATTCGCGAACCATGGCTTTGCGCACTTGCGCCAGCAGCTGGCTGAGCGAAAGAAAATGATTGTTTGGTGCAGCTAAAGACATGGTTGAAATTTCGATTGTAAAGATATGGTTTTTATATCACTACTAACCGACTAAAAAATTAAAGAAGGGTACTCCAAAAAGTTTCCCCTTCAAGTTGTAATTTTGTTTTGCACA
>DYON01000530.1 GCA_020720525.1 Acetofilamentum sp. | reverse complement strand
CCCATTTTTCCGCAGAACCTTACTTGCAAACGTCCAATCGAAAATGGAAAAATCGAATTGTTAATTCTTAAACGACAATGCCATTATTTGTCATTTACAAATTGTTCGGCGTAGTATTTAGCGGTGAGTTTTTCGCCTGTAGCCATTTCGATCATTTGGCTCCAACTGTATCTCGAACCAACAAAAAACACTTTGTCCATCAGGTATTTGCCCACTTCTTTGTTGTTGTAATAGCTTGCACCATTCACATTGTCTTGCTTAAGAATATTGATTACAATGTAATGATTGAGCTGACTAGCAAGTAGTTCGCCTAAATGATAGTTGTGATAATAGCAAGGAGAGGTTGCGATATGAATTTTCGATGCCCAATCGGGGTTGTTGCGACATTCGGGTTTTTTTACGAGTTGGTATTTTTCAACCAAATTCCACCACAATTTGCTTAAGTCTTGGTCGGGATTTTCGTACAAACCTTTTTCGAAACGATACATTACTTGCGACCATTGGCTGAAAACAAGCTGTTCTAAGCGCATATATTTGTATGCTTCGTCTTTAATTTTTGTTTTTTCGTCGTCGCTGACACCCAGCATGTCTTGCATCCATTGTGCGTTGCTGGCCATACGACCAATCATCATGGCAATAGCTTCTGTAGTGAATGTATGTGCGGGATCGCGAAGTACAAATGGCAGGTCGCGACTGATGTATTTGTCGTAAACAGCATGTCCAAATTCGTGCAACATGGTGCTCATCCATTTAGAATTGTCTTTTATATTGCACAATACGCGTACATCGCCTTCGTTGTCGATGTCGGTACAGAATGCATGTTGGTTTTTGCCTTCTTTTTCGAACAAATCGGAATTAGCAACAATATCGCTTATGTCCATTCCCAAACTTGCATAATAATCGGTGGTTAATTTTACCAAGTCTCTGCCTTTGTAGTATTTGTCGAGATTGAGAGTGTAAATTTTTGGAGCTTCTTGAAAAAAACGATTCTGATAATGCCATGGTTTGAGCTCGGTTACTTCAACTTTGAAACGATCCGAAAGAAATGAATCTATCTCTACTTTCAACTGGGCATACAAATCGCGGGTAAGTGAATC
>DYON01000172.1 GCA_020720525.1 Acetofilamentum sp. | reverse complement strand
CTTATCGATACATCGGGTGATATTTCAAAACTGTATCGCGCAAGTATTCTCGACTCAAATGTGTGTAAATTTCGGTAGTTGTGATGCTACTATGGCCAAGTAGTTCTTGAACAACACGTAAATCGGCACCATTTTCGACCAAATGCGTTGCAAAAGAATGCCTAAAAGTGTGTGGACTGATGTTTTTTTTGATTCCAGCTTCTTCTGCAAGTCGCTTTACCAATGTGAATACCGAAACTCTCGAGAGTCGTCGCCCTTTCTGATTGAGAAAAATAACATGTTCATGACCATGAACCACCGGAAAGTGAACACGACTGAATTTGATATATTGTTCCAACGATTTAGAAGCTTCTTTTCCAATAGGAACCAAGCGCTCTTTGTTCCCTTTTCCAATGGCTCTTACAAAACTTTCGTCGGGGAAATAGTCGGCAAAGCTGAGATTAATCAGTTCGCTCACACGCAAACCGCAGGCATAAAGCACCTCAACAATTGCTTTGCTTCTATGCCCGTCGGCTTTCGATAAGTCGATGCATTTGAGCATGGCATCTATTTCTTCAATGCTTAAAAACACGGGCAAATGCTTCCCCAGTCGTGGCATTTCAATAAGTTCAGCTGGATTCGAATCGCATACACCATCGGAATAGCAAAATGCGAAAAACGACTTTATGCCCGAAATCATTCGAGCTTGCGAACGAGCCGTAAGTTCAATATCGCTCATCCATTGAATAAAAAGGTGCAAATCGTCTTTTTGAATCTTCCCTAGAGCTTTGTCGGTACCAATCTGACTATTCCATCGCATAAAAAGCATCACATCGTGCAAATAAGCTTCAATTGAATTTTCCGATAAAGCTTTTTCCAACATTAGAAATGAAGCATAACTTTTTAAAACTGGATTGGTGATATTAAGCGTTTTCATTCAACAGTTTTTGCAAATGAAGCATTTCGTCGCGAAAATGAGCTGCCGAAATAAAATCGAGCTCTTTGGCAGCTTTGCTCATTTCTTTTTTAACAGCTTCAATTCTCTTTCTGAGTGCATCTTTGTTCATGTATGGCACCAATGGGTCGGCAGCAATACTAACTTCTTCCGGACCAGAATAGTAGCGGTTGCTATGTCGTTTTAAACCATCAAATCCACTTCCCATCGATTTGATGACAGTGGTAGGAGTTATATTGTTTTGCTTGTTGTACTCAAGTTGTTTTGTTCTTCTTCGATTGGTTTCATCAATCATTCGTTCCATGGAACCAGTCATTTTTTCTGCATACAAAATCACCCTGCTATTAATGTTGCGTGCCGCTCTACCAGCAGTTTGAATCAGACTTCGTTCGTTGCGCAAAAAACCTTCTTTGTCGGCATCCAAAATAGCCACCAAAGTCACTTCGGGCAAATCGAGACCTTCACGCAAAAGATTAACACCAACAACAACTTTAATGTCGCCACGTCTCAATTCTTGCAAAATGTCAATTCTGTCCAAGGTATCAACATCCGAATGAATGTACTTTGCCGGAATATTCAACTCGAAAAGATATTTACTCAATTCTTCGGACATTCGCTTGGTGAGCGTTGTTACCAAAGTGCGTTCGTCGCGCTCTATTCGAATTTTTATTTCGTTGAGTAAATCGTCAACTTGATTGATTGAGCGACGCACTTCAACCTCTGGGTCGGGAATTCCAGTAGGTCTAATCACTTGTTCTACAACAACTCCTTCCGTTTTCATAAGCTCGAAATCGGCTGGAGTAGCCGAAACAAATATCACTTGATTGAGCAAGGCTTCAAATTCATCGAATTTCAAAGGACGATTGTCCATAGCCGAAGGCAAACGGAATCCATAATCGACCAAAATTTGTTTGCGCGATCTGTCGCCACCATACATTCCACGAACTTGCGGAATGGTGGCATGACTCTCGTCAACAACAAGCAGGAAATCGTCGGGGAAGTAATCTATTAAGCAGAATGGACGCGAACCAGGCTTTCGTCCATCGAAATATCGAGAGTAGTTTTCAATTCCCGAGCAAAACCCAAGCTCTTTCATCATTTCTAAGTCGTAATTGACTCGATCCTCCAGACGTTTTGCTTCGGCATCTTTGTGCATCGATTTCAGAAAATCGACTTGTCCACCAATATCAACATATATTTCGTTGAGTGCCGATGCAAGCTTATCGCGCGTTGTCATGAAAATATTGGCAGGAAAAATCCTCAGATTGTCTAAGTTTTCAATGGTTTTTCCGTTTACAGGATCGAACGACGCAATATTTTCAATTTCGTCGTCCCAAAATATAATTCGGTAAGTTGTGTCGGAATAAGCCGGATATACATCGAGGGTATCGCCTTTGAGTCTAAACGTACCTCGAAGCAATTCCAGGTCGTTGCGCGAATACAAAGCTTCAACAAGCGCATTAACAACTGCCTTTACAGGATTTTTTTTGCCTTTTTCCAGTTCAATCACATGCGCTACAAAATCTTGTGGATTTCCAATACCATAAATACACGAAACCGAAGCCACAACAATCACATCGCGTCTTCCGCTGAGCAGCGAAGAAGTGGTACTCAGACGGAATTTTTCAATTTCCTCATTGATGCTCAAATCTTTTTCGATATACGTATCCGAAACCGGCAAATATGCTTCGGGTTGATAATAATCGTAATACGAAACGAAATATTCAACAGCGTTGTTTGGGAAAAGTTGCTTGAATTCGGCATATAGCTGAGCAGCCAACGTTTTGTTGTGGCTCAAAACAAGTGTAGGTCTGTCAATTTGGGCTATAACATTGGCAATGGTAAATGTTTTTCCCGAACCAGTTACTCCGAGCAATGTTTGATACATATCGCCGCGTTCAATCCCTTCAACAAGCTGTGCAATTGCATCGGGCTGATCGCCAGTTGGAGTGAAATCGCTTATCAGTTCAAATTTTTTCATTTCAGCTTTTTGAATCGGCAAGTAATAGGTAAATGGTCGCTGTATTTTTTATTGTGTACGGTAAAACCTGCAGCATCGTATATGGCAGGATAAAAAATATAGTCGATTCTGACCGACGGAAAAGGTCCATTGTAGGTTTTTCCCATTCCCCAAGGACCCGAATCGAGGAAGGCGTCGCGCACATTGTGTCTCAGCTTTCGATATGTATAAGAAACAGGCGTATCGTTGAAATCGCCCACCAAAAAAGTTGGATATCGACATTCTTTGATGTGGCTGTAAAGAGCTTCAACCTGTAAGCTTCTGTTCACAAATGCACGCTTCAGCTTTCGAACAGTCGATTTCGATTTGTATTCAAGCTCTTCCTGGTTTTCGCTCTTTTCGTCGAACAAACTTTCCTCGGTACTGGTGAATCCAATCGACTGTAAATGAATATTGTAAACGCGAACAGTGTCGGTTTTTATAACCACATCGCACCAAATAGCACAAATTTTCTTTCCCGATTTCGCAGGGTTGCTCACTTCGCCTTTAGCGATGATGGGGAAGCGACTGAATGTAATCATGCCGAAATAGCCATCTTTACCAACTTTTGAATAGGGGCGAACGTAAAAATTGCCAAACAAGCCAGCCTCAGTAAAATCTTCGATGGTGCTGTTGCTCACTTTGTCTTGGTTGTAAAATTCCTGGAAACATGCAATGTCGGGTTTCTCATCGTGAATGAGTTGCTGTACCGAATCGAGAGTCAATTCTCCATCGTTGTTGTAAACACCAAACAAATGCACATTCTGCGAGAGAATTTTGACATCTTTTTCCTGTTCGGAGAAATGATTGCGAGAGCCAGAAAAGTGAAAAGAATGTCGGCAAGGTCCAATTCCAAGTAAAAAAATAAGTATTGGAATAATCGATTTTTTAAAACTAAAGAAGCAAATTATAATGGCACCAACCAGCGTAATAGCAGCCAGATAGGGGTAGGCAAGTCCGAAAAATGCCGGAATCCATACATTTTTTGGATTCAACATTGGAGCAATAATAGCAATGATGAGCATCAACGAAAAAAACAGGACTACAATCCATAAAATTCGTTCGGCAAGGCACTTTTTGCGACTCATGAGTTTGATACTGGTTTTACAAAGATAAACAATTTCTCACCCACCAATATTACATTGTGCTGAATTATTCGTCTTCGTTTAGTAAATCGGGACGACGAGTTATGGTTCTTTCGATCGATTGTTGTTGGCGCCATTCTACTATATTTTTATCGTGACCCGACATTAGCACATCGGGAACTTTCCAGCCCCGAAAATCGGCCGGACGAGTGTAAACTGGAGCAGAAAGCAAACCATCCTGAAACGAGTCGCTCAAAGCCGAAGTTTCATCGTTCAACGCGCCTGGAATAAGTCTTATTAACGAATCGGCAACCACACAGGCCGCCAATTCGCCACCACTAAGAACATAGTCGCCAATTGAAATTTCGCGAGTAATAAAATGTTGCCGTACCCTTTCGTCCAATCCTTTGTAGTGACCACAAATGAGCATCAGATTATCGTACATACTCATAAGGTTGGCTGTTTTCTGATTGAAAACTTCACCATCTGGAGTCATAAAAATGATTTCGTCGTATTTTCTTTCGTTGGTGAGCGATTCAATAGCAGCAACAACAGGTTCGGGCATCATCACCATGCCAGCTCCACCACCAAACTGGTAATCGTCAACCCGATGATGTTTGTCGGTGGCAAAATTACGAATATTGTGGATATGAATTTCGGCTAACCCTTTTTGCAAAGCCCTTTTTACGATTGATTCAGAAAGTGGTCCCTGAAACATATCGGGGAAAAGTGAAAGAATATCGATGCGCATACCAATGAAATATATGCAAAGGTAACCATTTGCTATTTTATCTGTTGGTATATTTGCAAACTAAATACAATAATAATGCATCATAATTGGCCCAACGAAACACCTTTTGCCATAACTGTCTCCGATAAAAATGGGGATATTCTGTTTATGAATAATCGTTCTGTTGCTACTTTCGAAAAGTATGGAGGAAAAGAACTTATAGGTAAATCGCTGTTCGATTGTCATCCACAAGCTGCTTCCGAAAAGCTTCGCGATATGCTTCAAGGACAATATGTAAACGCATATACCATTGAAAAAGAAGGAGTTAAGAAGCTGATTTATCAAAGTCCTTGGTTCGAAAATGGAGAGTTTGCTGGATATGTTGAGCTTTCACTTATATTGCCTTCAGAAATGCCTCATTTTGTTAGAAAGCCTTAGTTGTCTATTGTATATTTCTCTTTATAAAGCAATTTAGTTATAGTGTTTATCTGTTATAACGATGTTTAAAGTATTAACATCGAAATAATTATAGTTGTTTTTAAGAAGGCAATTTCTTTGTTGAAAGCCAATTTCTATTTGATGTCTGGACAAAAGGTTCGTCAGAAAAGGTCGTTGAAAACCTCTTGTATGCCGATTCCAAATTCGTGTAACCCATCCATGCAGAATTATTTGATTTTATCTCATCAACGATTTTGTGAAAATCTATTACAGATAATTCAATAGCAGAAATTAGAAGCCATCTTGAGTAGTGACTCAAATATTTGGTCGAGACGCCTCTTGTTTTTTCAACGATAAGTTGTTTTAGCTTGTTGTTGAGCTCTTTAGTCTTTTTATCATCAAGCTCATGCGGATTGTTGCGCTCCGAAAAGGTAGTGATTGCAAGTTTTTTGG
>DYON01000529.1 GCA_020720525.1 Acetofilamentum sp. | reverse complement strand
CTTTGGGTGCTTTCGTAGCAAACGAATCAATTATGAAGTCGCTCACTCACAATCCGGTGTTGGGACATATCACCACATTTGGTGGGCATCCGGTTTCGTGTGCTGCTTCGCTGGCCGCAGTTGGAGTTATTGAAAAAGAGCAGCTCGTTGATGGAGTTCATGCAAAAGAGAATCTCTTTAAAGAGCTTCTTTCTGGTTTGCCATTGGTGACCGATTTTCGTAGTGCCGGACTCTTGATGGCGCTGGAATTCGAGTCGTTCGAAATCAATCAAAAAATAATCAAAGAATTACTCAAGCAAGGTTTGATAACCGATTGGTTCCTTTTTTCGCCCGAAAGTATGCGATTGGCTCCTCCTTTGGCGATTTCCGAATCCGAAATTCGCAATGTTTGTTCGGTAATAGCTCGTGTTGTAAAATCCTTTTCAAATTAGTAGTATCATGCAAAACGACGATAAAAAATTCCTCCAAATGGCAGTAGATCTTGCTATCGAAAATGTACGCAGTGGAAATGGTGGACCGTTTGGTGCAGTGATTGTGAAAGATGGTCAGGTTCTTTCAACTGGCGTAAACAGTGTTACCTCGAACAACGATCCCACAGCTCATGCCGAGGTTGTTGCGATTCGTAATGCTACAAAGCTGCTCGAAAATTTTCAGCTCGACAATTGCACTTTGTACAGCAGTTGCGAACCTTGCCCCATGTGTTTGGGTGCCATTTATTGGGCGCGCACCGAACGACTTGTGTTTGCTACATCAAAACACGATGCTGCCGAAGTTGGTTTCGACGATGCTTTTATTTACGACGAAATTGGAAAGTCGTATGCAACTCGTAGTTTAATAACCGATTATATGCCCGAAGATGGTTTTAAGCTTCCTTTCAGGCTTTGGCAGAAAAACGAAGATAAAATTGAATATTGAAAATTTCCTAACACAAGACTTCTTTGGCATTGATTTTATTGTCATTCTTCCTTTTGTCATTCTTCGATAAATTTCGTGGCTTTTTTGCTTATTTTGCCACGAAACACTCTGAATGACAGTCTGTTAATTGGTTTTATTTTGTGAAATAATAAAAAGCGTTGTCATGCTGAGTTTTGCACTAATG
>DYON01000528.1 GCA_020720525.1 Acetofilamentum sp. | reverse complement strand
GCCCGACAAATTGTGAGCGAAAAGCTTATCAGTGTTTCTTCCCGAATGCCTTTGGGTGTGGGTCAACCTGTTTTAGCCCCGCAATCGAGCGTAATGGGCGAAATATTCTTTGTGGGTTTGCAGTCCGACAGTACCAGTATGATGGATTTGCGTACCATTGCCGAATGGAACGTAAAACCGCTTATTCTCGCTACAGGTGGCGTTTCACAGGTTACAATTATTGGAGGCGATTACAAGCAATATCAGGTTTTGGCTAATCCGCAGAAAATGAACTTTTATAAAGTTTCAATGTCCGAACTTGCCGAAATCTGTAAAGGCATTAGCCAAAATTCCACAGGTGGTGTTCTCAGGGAATATGGTAACGAATATGTAGTGCGGGGTATGGCTCGTTCGTCCGATGTTGAAGTTCTTGGAAATACCTTTATTAAATCGGCAAACGGCAAACCTGTTCGCATTAACGATGTTGCCGAGATAAAAATCGGAGGTGCTCCAAAAATGGGATATGCTTCGGGCAGTGCAAAACCTGCAATCATAATTTCCATTTCCAAACAGCCCAATGCAAATACGCTTGATGTTACGCAGCGTATCGAAAAAAACCTTTTGGAATTGAAAAAAACATTGCCAGCCGATGTTAAACTAGATACTAAAATCTTCCGTCAGGCCGATTTTATTGAAACTTCGGTTAATAACGTGCAGAATGCACTTATCGAGGGTGGTATTTTCGTGGTTATCATTCTGTTTTTGTTTCTTGGAAGTTTCCGCACAACGCTTATTTCTCTTTTGGCTATTCCGTTGTCGTTGCTTGGGGCTATCTTGGTGTTAAAATACCTTGTGCTGAATATCAATACCATGAGCCTTGGGGGTATGGCTATTGCCATTGGAGCATTGGTGGACGATGCAATCATCGACGTGGAGAATGTCTATAAACGGCTTCGGCAAAACAGGGCAAAACCAGAACACGAACGGCAAACTTCGTTTACGGTTGTTTTTGAGGCTTCTAAAGAAATCAGGGCTTCAATCCTCAACGCAACGTTAATAATTATTGTAGCATTTTTACCCTTGTTTTTCCTTTCGGGAATGGAGGGGCGAATGTTGCAACCGCT
>DYON01000527.1 GCA_020720525.1 Acetofilamentum sp. | reverse complement strand
ACTTCTGCCGGATTCCTTTACTGGGGGTGTCGGCTTGCTGGAAAAGCTTATCTCGTCCTTCAACAGGTGGTTTGCATTGCATTATTGGAAAAAAATTTATAGATAACGTAGTAAATCTGTTTGATCGACAACAGCTTTTTTTCTTTGCATACATGCTGTTAATCTGCTTCTCGTTAAATAAATCCAAAGTTCAACGAGGGTTCGCTATCGCGGGTATCATTTTCTTGGCGGTACCGTTGTTAATTTTCACGTTTGATCGGACTTCGGCACCCCAAGCTAGATATTATATGCCTGCCGTTCCCATGGTGATACTCGCATGGTTTCTTACGGTTAAGAAATTTGATGAGATTGGCTATGTTCGATCAAATATGTTGATGGTGCTGACCTCGGTTTTTGTTTGTCTTGGATTTTATAGCGTTCATGGCCTGCCAATAAACAACTTGGCGGCGCTCAATATAATTGAAAACCGACTACGGTTCCTTGACTTTCAAGGCGTTGAAACAGTATTGCGTGACAATTTCAATGAAGACGATCTGGTTATCGTTAATCATTCGCTACCTACCGGATTGTCTCGGCTACACAATGTAATCTATATACCGCCATTCGAGGTATTTAAGAACGGAGACAATCGTGAGATTGACGGAATTGTTTTTGTTTACACCATCCAAAACCAAAATGGCTACTTTAAACCAAAAGATTGGATTTTAGATGGGAAACTTCCAGACGAAATCAAGGACAACAATGGCGTTATTTTTAAGAATATTTATACCGCCAAGTCCGAATTTCCGAGTTTTGAGGGCAGCATTGAATCAGAAGCATATTTATATATTTATAAAAATTCAGAAGCAGGTAGGGTCATAAATCGTGATTCGAATGGCAAGCGAATATTTCACGCAGAGGCAGGGGAAAATCTAACTACACAGAGGTCAATCTCGCCTACTTTCGATGACCCGTCCGCGTGGGGCCGTCCTTATCATAAGCCGAGTGCAACTAGTCCGGGTGTAATTGTTGCTCCTGGCCCAAACAATTTAAATAGTGCTTGAACGAAAACCCTGAGATGTGTGATGCGCAAGGGTTTCGTGGAAATTGTCGAAACGAAGATTTCGAT
>DYON01000526.1 GCA_020720525.1 Acetofilamentum sp. | reverse complement strand
ATGACCGCTAACGGTTTGCAGCTACCCGAAGGGCGGGACTTTTACCACAAAACTTGATTTGAAAAACTAATGTTTGATTAACCACAAAACTGTCTTTGGAACACGAAACCCCGCCTTTTGGGTAGGTGCTGTTAGCAGTAGTGGCTCTTGGTCGTCCGTCAATTATTTGGTCAATATTTGTCGCCATAATTTGCAAATGCTGTCAAAGTCAATGCCTGTGTTTGCAGGACTTGTGCTTGGTAAAGAAATATATTTTAAATCACTTTTTCTGTCGAAATACTTGTCAAAAAGAGTTTGGGATTTTGTCCCGTTGAAACCGATAACTTTTAAATTCTTGTGCTTCGCGATAAAGTTGTCCAAGTCGTTTGGCTCTTCGTCTTCGATTGCACTGTCAAGGCTACCTTTTCTATTTGCTTTGTGTGCTACATCCCAAATTCCAATTTTAGTTTTGAGTAAAAGTGCTTTTTTGTCGGTGTAGGTCAATGGCAAATCATTGTCTGTAATTGTCGAAATAATTTTCCAAAATCTGTTTCTTGAATGTCCGTAATACTCGCCAAGTTCAATTGACTTGTCACCGGGCATTGTTCCTAAAATCAAAATAGTCGTGTCTGCGTTTGAAATTGGGTCGAATGATGTTTTTGTATGTGTCGAGATTGATTTAGAAACAGGAGCTTTGTCCACTACTTTTTTTGTCAATGGTTTTGGTGCAGGTGCAGGTGTTGTTGCTTTTGATGTTGTTCCTATTGGTGTAGCACCGCTCCAACTTATGTCAATTGTAGTCCCGTAGTCATTTACTCTAAAACTAATACTGTCTTTATGTGCAACGTCTGAACCGTTAAACTTGTATGACTTACTAAATGATTTTGTCTCGTGGTCAATGTTAACCACTAAAATGTCGCCCCGAGAAACTGTCTTGGTGTCAATTTTATAACTCTTCGATTTTTCAAGTCTGGTCGAAGGTCTGATAGTTCTATTTCTAATTATTTCTGTCATTGTTGTTGTCCTGTTTGTTGTTCTGATGACGGTCGTCCTGCCATTACTGCTAACGTTTTGGCGCTTGCTGATCGCCGCCACTTGTTTACACAAATATATTAAAAAAAATGAACATT
>DYON01000171.1 GCA_020720525.1 Acetofilamentum sp. | reverse complement strand
AAGGCATGAAAACGCTCAGCGATGTTTTCAAAATAAGCCTCGATGCAGGAGCAACCACCATTATGCTTATGGCCGACGATTTTGTTCCTCACGAAAAAAGCTATCGCAAGCTGTATTCGCTTTGGTCGGAAAACGACAAAGAAATGCATCGCACACTTGCACATGCGCAAGCATATATGATAAACTTTATCAACAAGTGGTTGAGTCAAAATTATCCCGATACACGCTTCGAGTTTTGTCCACCTTGGTATTTGAATGAGTTTATCGACAAAAGTCGTGGCATGGCTGATGGCTATTTCGACGAGCTCATTTCGAGCATTCCGAAAGAAGTTGCAATTATATGGACAGGAAACACCGTTCGCTCTCTTGTTATAGATGAAGTTGATTTACAACGATATATGCAGTATTCGGGACGAACTCCGATGCTTTGGGACAACACAATTTATGCCCGAAGCCTCGATGGCATTTATGGCGGCTACCCAGCCTATTATCCCGAAAAATCGGTATTGTGCAATCTTTTCGAGCCATACGATGTGATTTTGCCCAACAATTTTCAACTCATGAACGATGGGGGGCATTTGTATGTGAATGGCTCGGCCAGTAGCGAGATATATAAAATAAAATACGCAACCCTAGCCGATTATCTTTGGAATACCCAAGCATACAATCCGGAAAAAAGTCTGTGGAAAGTATTGGTGAAATGGTATGGAAGTTCAAATGCCTATAAGCTTCTTCAATTCAACGATTCGTTTTTCAAAATTGTTCGCTATCTGCGTATGAGCGAATATAAAGGCGAAGACCCAAATAAGTATGCTCGTACCATCGAAAAGGAAAAGCTGGCATTGGATGGATTTTTGAATGATCTATCGAACGAAACAGCTATTCAAAAGCTTAAAACGGAGCTTTTCGATTTGTCCGACATACTTTCAATTCGAATTGCCGATGTTAAAACTCCCAGCCAAAACAAAGCAAACCGACAAATATGACAAATCAAAAAACTGTTGCAATAGCATTGAGTGGTGGCGCAGCCAAAGGGTTTGCGCATCTTGGTGTTTTACAAGCACTCGAAGAGCACAACATGAAGCCAGTAGCTATTTCGGGCAGTAGTGCCGGTGCCATTGCCGCGGCTTTTTATGCCGATGGATATTCGCCTGTCGAAATTTTAAAATTGATGAGTTCGTTTAAACTTAAAAACTTTTTCAGTCTGGGTTTTATACGCTCTGGGCTCATGAAAACAAGTGGTATATTTAGAATTCTGAAAACACATTTAAGAGCCGAAAATATCGAAAGCCTTCAAATTCCAACTTGGATTTGTGTAACCAATCTCAACAAAGGCAAAGCCGAATACTACAACAGTGGAAATTTGACTCGCTATGTTCTTGCTTCGGCTTCGATCCCTGTTTTATTTCGTCCTGTGGTGTCGCATGGTATTGTACTTGCCGATGGCGGCATCTGCGACAATTTACCGATTGAACCATTGAAAAAATTAGCTTCATCCATTTTTGCAGTAAATGTAAATCCAGTTGTTGAGCAAGATATTAAACCATCTATAAAAAGTATAGCAGAACGAACATTTGTGCTTAGTCTCAACAGCCGATTAAAGTATTCGACCAACAAGCCCGATTTGCTTTTCGAGCCACAAGAATTGGCAAAATTCAGCTATTTCAATATCAAAAATGCAGAAAAAATGTTCGAGATTGGTTACGACCACGCCAACGAAAAGCTGAAAGAATATACCAATCGGATGTGAAAAAATTCTCAACTTACACTACATTATAGTAGCATTATTTCGTTAATTTAGTGTTAGCCATATTTATTGAAAATATTTCTCTACTTTTGTACAACAATTGTCATATTTAATGAACAAGATAAAAACAACACAAGATTTTGACTATTTGTCATCGAAAATCTTAAAATCTATTACGATACCTAAGGATGGTTTCTTAGGATTGTTGGCTTTTGGAGACGAAGGTCTTTTGGCATGGCGCAAAGCTAGAGGATTGTCTTTAAAAAATGCCTCCCAAAAACAAGAAGATAAGAAAAAGCTGGGTAATGAGTAAAAGAATTGCAAAAAAACTACTGCTGATTGGTTGGGATTCAGCCGATTGGAAAATAATAAATCCTCTTCTTGACGCTGGTAAAATGCCAGCACTTGAGAAATTAATAAATAATGGTGTCATTGGAAATTTGGCGACACTTGATCCTCCTTTGTCGCCAGTTTTATGGACATCAATTGCCACTGGTAAACGAGCTGATAAACATGGCATACTTGGTTTTGTTGAGCCGAATCCTGAAATTGGAGGTATTAGACCTATAAATGTTACCTCAAGAACATGCAAAGCGATATGGAACATACTACATCAGAATGGCATGAAAAGTAATGTTATTGGTTGGTGGCCTAGTCATCCTGCAGAGCCAATTAATGGGGTGATGGTTTCCAACTACTTCCAGAAAATTGATAATGTGGCTGCGGAGAAATGGCTTATGCCCAATGGCACTATTCATCCAGAGTCACGCAGAAATGAGTTTTTCAAGTTGCGTGTTCATCTGACTGAATTGACAGGTGATATTATACATCCATTTGTACCAAACTTGCATCTTATTGATCAAGAGAAAGATACAAGGATTGGTTCGATAGCTCAGCTTGTTGCACAAACAGCGAGTTTACATGCTGCAGCAACAAGAGCTATGAAGACCACTGAATGGGATTTTACGGCTGTATATTTCGATGCAATTGACCATATTTGTCATGGATTCATGAAATATACCCCTCCCCAAGTGCCAAGAGTAAGCAATGAAGATTTCGATAACTACAAAGACGTAGTCGAGGGCATCTATTTGTTTCACGACATGATGTTAGAGCGTTATTTGCAATTAGTCGATGATGATACCATAGTTATGCTTATTTCTGACCATGGCTTCAATAGCGAGCACATGCGTCTTAATGAAATCCCACATTGTAATACTGCTCCAGCCTTTGAACATAGTCCTTTTGGAATTTTCTGTATTAGTGGCCCTGGCATTCAACATGATGAACGTGTGTATGGAGCTACATTACTTGATATTGCCCCCACTATTTTAACCTGCTTTGGAATTCCTGTAGGCGAAGATATGGATGGAAAGGTTTTACTCAGCATATTCGAAGAGGCAACGAGTATAAAAACTATTCCTTCATGGGAAGATATTGAAGGTGAATGTGGAATGCACAATGAGAGTGAAAGAATTAACACAAGCGATTCTGCTGAAGCCTTACAACAACTAGTTGATTTAGGGTATATTGAAGATCCTGGTGAAGATAAAAATCTTGCAGCTGAAAAAGCCATACGCGAAAACCGGTTTTACCTTGCAAAAATTAAAGCAATTAGAAAAAATCATGAAGAATCTCTTGCTGATTTTCAGCAATTGTATGAAGAAGATAAAACTGATATTCGATTTAACTTAGAACTGATAAAATTATACGTGCACTTTAAAAAATTTAAAGAAGCACGTGACGTGATGAGTAACCTGCAAACTATCAAAGATTCGAGTATTATAGAAATTGAGATGCTGGATGGTATTATTCTATTTAATGAAGGCAAGTATAATAAGGCTTATAATATTTTTAACGCACTTTCAGCAAAAAATCTCAGACAACCTGGTATTCATTTGCAGCTGGCGATGATCTATATTCAAATGGATGAATTTAAAAAAGCCATTGAAAGTTTGCATAACGAACTAAAAATCGACGAAAACAATACATTGGCTCATTATCATTTGGGGCTTGCATTGCTTAATTCTGGCTCTTTTAAAGAAGCTTCCAATTCGTTTTTAGACTGTATTGGCTTGAATTATTCATTTCCAGCAGCTCATTATTATTTAGGAGTTGCTCTTGCCAAAATGGATTCGCAAAAAGATGCCATTGGAGCGTTATCGGTTTTTCTTTCACTTGCGCCTTCAAATTTAAACGCCCGCATATTGCTTTCCAATCTATTAAAAAACACAGAGCCAGAAATGGCAAAGATTTTTACTCAACAAATTAACGATATGAAAAAAGGTGAAGTAATCATTGTTTCAGGTTTACCACGTTCAGGTACTTCAATGATGATGCAGATTCTTGATGCAGCAGGATTGGATATTCTAACCGATAAAATCAGAAATGCCGATGACAATAATCCTAAAGGGTATTTCGAGTTTGAGCCAGTAAAAAGCCTTGCGAGAGATTCTTCATGGCTCGATCAAGCCGATGGAAAGGCTGTAAAAGTAATTGCTCAGTTGTTGAAGTTTTTGCCCGATGGGTACAAATACAAAGTCATATTCATGAAGCGAGATGTAAATGAAGTTATAATCTCGCAGCAAAAAATGCTTGGAAAAGATAGTAAAGTTTTTCCGCTAGCACTTTCAGAAACATTTAAAAAAGAGCTAAATAGAATTGAAAATTGGTTTCAAATTCATCCAAATTTCGAAGTTGTTTATACAGATTATAGCAATTTAATTTTAAAACCAGATGTTGAAATTTGCAAAATATGCGATTTTTTACAAATTGATTATTCTAATAAACAAAGAATGATTGGCACGGTTGATTCTACTTTGTATAGAACCAAATTATAAATCTCTTTCTATCTTTAACCTCTTTTTAACTCTTTTTCTTTCGAAATATATTTCACAGTTCTCAATTATTCTTACTTTTGTTTCTTAAACCAAACTAAACACTATGAAAAAATCTACTCACTTGGAAAGCAAACTGAAAGTTTATGCTTCATTGGCTATGGGTGTAGCTGGTATTGGCCTTGTCAATGGTCAAATTGTTTACACTGATATCAATCCCGACGTTGTTATTACTAACGTTGGTGATTCTTTGGGGATTGATTTTGATGCTGATGGCGCATTTGATTACACTATCAGACGTTTTGACTGGAGTGGAAACCCTGCTAACACAACAGTAATTGGAAGAGGCGATTTAATTGGAAATGGTGCTATGGGAACTATGGGTACTACTGTTCCTTATCTCTCAGCATTAGCTCTTAACGCTACTATCGGATCAGCTGGTCCATGGCAAATTCAGGACGGTAATCCTTTCGATTTAGGGGCTACTCAGCAAAATAAACAAACCTTTGCTTCGACTTACAGCGGTGGTTTCTATGGCAATTTTGGTGACAATGCTGAACATTATGTTGGCATTATTTTCCAGCTAGGTGGTGGCACTAACTTCCATTACGGATGGATTCGCGTAAGCGATATTCCTGCTGCAGGAAGCACCATCACAATTAAAGATTACGCTTACAATTCAACAGCCGATGCTCAGATTCTTGCTGGACAAATTACAGTTGGTGTTGAAGAAGGCACTCTCGAAGGAAACATCTTTGCTTTCGACCGTCAGCTCAATGTTCAGTTAGCCGATGCTAACGGAACTGTTACTGTTTACAATGCTGTTGGACAAGTTGTTCTTTCTCAAGAAATCAACAACGCCAACACCGTTATCGGTATGAGCAGCTTCGATTCAGGAATCTACAATGTAGTTGTTGAATCAAACGGTATGATTATGCAGAAAAAAGTTTCTCTCTAAGAGATTCTTTTCTACTTAACTAAAAGGCTGTCTTCGGGCAGCCTTTTTTTTGTTGCGTCGCAATTTTACTACCTTTGCAACTCGAATGAAATACGCAATCTGCGATATAGAAACAACAGGCGGAAACAATCGAACCGGAAAAATAATAGAAATTGCTATTTTT
>DYON01000525.1 GCA_020720525.1 Acetofilamentum sp. | reverse complement strand
ATATCTGACCAACATCATTTTCATCGGTTGGGGGCAAGGCAAATCTAACGCCGCTGGATTTTTTTTCACTTCAAAGTAAATTTTTGCCCCTTGACGTATCGTGCAATTTTCGGTGGGTGTGCTGAACGCCAGTTGTGTTTTTTTGAATTTACCTTGCCAATAGGCTATTTCTGCTTGTTTTTCTGCTTCGTTGTGATAATCATATAAACCGATAGTTAAATGTTCAATTAAGCCGTCCAATTGTTCACATAGGGCTTCATTTTTTTTGAATACATCACCATTGGTATTTTCGAGCAGTCTTAAACCTTTCTCCTTGATATATTTGGCAAACTCCACGTATCTTTTATCAAGCATAGATTCGGAAAGCCGGTGCAGTTTTATCTTGCCGCGAAATCCTAACCGATGCGCTTGATCGATGAGATCATAAACTTTTTCAGTTGGCATCTTGGCAATGACTTGTTTGCCTTCCGCGTCCTTACGCACCCCTGATCTGTCGTGATAGCGCGGACAGAATTCACAGTCACGATTGCACGAGGATTGAATATCAATTTCGAGATTTTCCCAAATCGGAAAACCGCTGGTACGTTTTAAAATGAACGCAATTGCTTTATAGTATCCGATATAAATGAGCAATTTACGGGTAAAACGTTTTCCATACTGTTTTAAAATATTAAGCATAGGATGCAATGAAATTTGGGAGGTTAGGAGATATAACCCAATTGTTTTAGTAAATCCCCACCGATGGCTTGCAATCGAGCAAGTTGTTGTGAGGGTAATTCTTGCCACTTGGCGATTCTATGGGTGTAAACATGAGACTGTAACCAATTTTTGACTTCAGTTTTGAACGGTACGTTAAGAAATGCAAAAATCTGTTCGCATGTTTCTACGGGAAATTGACATAGAGCTTCGTAGCGAATTTCTAAATATTGACTCGGATAGTTACGTCCTAATAAACCATATTTAACTGCCGTCACCCAGTGCCACATTTCTAGTTCGTTGCGATATTTTTCAACGGTGGCAGTATTGAGCGGTTGTCCTTCGTAATTATCAATTGAGGCATCCCCAAAAACCACTAGGCGATTGAGTGGGTCGTGTAGATTGCCAATTCTAGCA
>DYON01000524.1 GCA_020720525.1 Acetofilamentum sp. | reverse complement strand
GCCGTTATTTTAACACTTTTCATCTTGGAAAGGAAACGCCCAACGGTTTGCGTTATGCCCCTACGGGGTACGCTGGGGCGGTCGGGCGGCGGAACGCCGTCCGACTGGGAAAATGCTGAGGCGTAGAAAACTGTTTGGAATCGCGCCAGAATCCCCAGCGTCGGATGCACGCTTTGTTGGGCAGTTTTTGACATTAAGACTCGTTTGCTTTACCCATTGAACTACCCAAATTAGGTTCTATGTTTTGATTAGCTCGCTTTATTCATTCACCAGAAGTCAGGAATTTTTGGAAATCGCCGCCTAAAATAGGATTTAAGAAGTTGAGGCGTTCTTCGTATATTTTTCTAAATTGCTCAGTACTTAGGTCGCCAAAAGTAGATAAAATTTCTTGCCAATTCTTTGCTGGCATTAATTGTTTTTGCCATGCTGTCCGATTAGCCTTTAACGGAGCATATTCTGAACTTGATTTTCCGCCAAGAACAAATAAAGCAATCGAGCCAGCAGGAATAGCCCCGCCGATGACAAGCATAACAAGCCCAGTCATCATTGAGCCAAAATCCCCGCTTGCTAACATACTCAATCCACTTGATAACATTGGACACGCTACGCACATTGTAATAACAAGCCAGACAACGCCTAATCCAATAAAAAGTTTTTTGTTTCCGTCACGACTGCTAAGTTTTCTCCATTTTTCATCTGTTGCTCTCAAAGAGTCTTGCGCTGACTTTGCTGAAATTGCTTCCTGAAGTAATGGCATTTCGGCGACGTATTGAATAGCAGTTTCAGATTGCTGAATTTGCGGTTGAGTCAAACTTGCTTTGGGTTTACTAACTACTTCGGTTATCTTTATAGTGGATAAGGAAAATTAGACACAAAAACGAGCATAATTAAGGTGTAGTTTCCGGAGAAAACCATGCCCAAAAGAAAACGCCTATCCGCTATTCAAAAAGCACAGATTGTCTTGGAAGCAATCCGAGAAGACAAGAGCGTGGCTCAGATTGCCACCGAAAACAACACGCGTAGCGACCCAAACCAAATCCATAAATGGAAAAAGCAAGCCCTGGACGACTTTGCTCAACTGTTTGAAGATGACCGCAAAGGTGAACGCGCTCGTGAAGT
>DYON01000523.1 GCA_020720525.1 Acetofilamentum sp. | reverse complement strand
CGGCAGGGCTTGCAAATGGTCGCTAAGTGCAATGTTATGCGTTTAAATTTATTAAATGCCTGTCCGTAAGTTTGCAAATATAATATTTTTTTTGTAACTTGAGTAAAAATCAACAGCCATGAAAATATTAGATTTTAACAAATCATTCCCCGACGAGGAACATTGCAAAGCGCACTGGAAAGAGCAAAGGGAAAGCCAAGGCGTTGTTTGTCGCCATTGCGGAGGGACTGAAAATATCTGGAAGGAAAAGCAAAATGCTTGGGTGTGTTCCGAATGTTACACCCGAACCAGTTTAAGAAGCGGAACGGTTATGCATAAGTCCAAACTTCCATTTCGGGATTGGTATATTGCCATGCATTTGCTGACATGCACCAAGCATTCATTTTCAGCAAAAGATTTGCAGCGGGAACTTGAAAGAAAACGCTACGAGCCGGGATGGGCCATGTTTCACAAATTACGACATGCCATGGGGGCGCGGGATTCCTTATACGAACTTTCGGAATTCGTTGAATTTGATGATTCGCATTTTTCAACTTTTCAAAATCAAACGAATCAAGAAAAGAAAGAGTCGGCAAAACCAAAGAACGAAGTCCTGAAACGCGGAAGAGGATCTCAGAAAAAGAGTACGGTCATTGTGATGGCTGAATCCCTTCCCGCAAGTAAAGACGAGCAGGAAAGCGGGAATTTTTCAAAAACAAGAAAACTCGGACATATAAAAATGGTCGTCGTGCCTGATTTGAAAAAGAAAACAATGAACACAGAAGTCAAAACCAAAATTGATGAAACCAGTACCGTCAGAACCGACGGCTCCACCAGTTTTGCCGACTTTAAAACGATTGTAAAAAAACATGACTACGAGGTGTTGAATACAAATGAGGATGTAAATCGGTTTCTGCCCTGGGTGCATACTGTCATATCGAATGCCAAACGGTATTTGCTCGGAATTCACTTCCTAATCGGGAAAGGATACCTGCAACAATATTTGAATGAAATTTGTTACGTTGCCAATCGACGTTACCTTGGTGATAAAATCTTTGACAGGCTTGTTGTTGCTGCAATCCAGTGCAAGAATCTAAATATAACATTTCTTAGAGGAAGAACTTTGCAAACATACGGATAGACA
>DYON01000170.1 GCA_020720525.1 Acetofilamentum sp. | reverse complement strand
CGGGAATGCCCGTAACACTCACTATGTTTGAAGCTCGTTGCGAAAACCATGAAACAACTCTGCAATGGAAAACCGCTTCCGAAACCAACAACAACTATTTCGAAATTGAGACTTCAATAGATGGAGTTCAATTTGAAACCATTGGAAAAGTTGAGGGAGCTGGAAACTCAAATATAGAACAAGTTTATTCCTTTTCGTATTTTTGTGAAGCCGATAACAGATTTTTCAGGCTTAGGCAAGTCGATTATGATGGAGCATTTTCTGTATCGCCAACTGTTTTTGTCAGCTGCAATACAACCGAAAATTTGCAAAGTGCTCAGGCATTTTACAACAATCAGGATAATCAAATAGAATTTCAACATCTGCCAACCAATTGCAATATTCATGTTTTCGTTTCAAATATGGAGGGAAAAGCAATTGATAACTTCAAAATTGTTACTTCAGACGGACAATACAAATGGGAAAGTTTACATCCTTTATTGGGATTGCTTTTGGTAAATCTAATCACTTCCGACGAAGTTCGCACAATTAAACTTGTTGTTAACTAAACAGTCTAATTTTTTTAATACACCAAATATGAGACTCATTTTCACTACACTGGTTTTGCTTCTTTTCACATTGAATGCAAGTTCGCAAGTTACTTTTTGGACAGAAGATTTTGGGACAGGTTGCGACGATGGGCAGCTTGCAACTGCTGTTTCTGGCTCCAATGGAGCATGGGCTATTGTTTCTACGGGAAGCAATGTCGCACTTTCAAACACTTGGTACATTTCAGCCTCCGAAAACGGAAACGCTGCTGGGGTATGTGGATCGGGCTGTGGCAGCGACCGGACGCTTCATGTTGGGAATGTTGATATTTTGGGACTTATTCCTCCGGACGGGGGAGCACGCTATTATGCTGGTGGAGTTGGTGCTGCTACAACAAATTACCGAGCAGAATCTCCTGTCATTAATTGCACTGGTAGAACCAGTATCACCTTGAATTTTGTATATATAGAAAATGGTGACGGAACCCTCGACAATGCCACACTTTGGTATTATAATGGAGCAACATGGGCTCAACTCGCCGATTTTGCAAAAACCACAATATGTGGTGGCGGACAAGGTCTTTGGACTGCTTATTCAATTGCTTTACCGGCTTCTGCGAATAACAATGCAAATGTGAAAATTGGATTTAACTGGTCAAACAATAACGATGCAGTTGGTACCGACCCATCTTTTGCTGTTGACGATGTTCAGCTTAGTGTGGCTACGGGAATGCCCGTAACACTCACTATGTTTGAAGCTCGTTGCGAAAACCATGAAACAACTCTGCAATGGAAAACCGCTTCCGAAACCAACAACAACTATTTCGAAATTGAGACTTCAATAGATGGAGTTCAATTTGAAACCATTGGAAAAGTTGAGGGAGCTGGAAACTCAAATATAGAACAAGTTTATTCCTTTTCGTATTTTTGTGAAGCCGATAACAGATTTTTCAGGCTTAGGCAAGTCGATTATGATGGAGCATTTTCTGTATCGCCAACTGTTTTTGTCAGCTGCAATACAACCGAAAATTTGCAAAGTGCTCAGGCATTTTACAACAATCAGGATAATCAAATAGAATTTCAACATCTGCCAACCAATTGCAATATTCATGTTTTCGTTTCAAATATGGAGGGAAAAGCAATTGATAACTTCAAAATTGTTACTTCAGACGGACAATACAAATGGGAAAGTTTACATCCTTTATTGGGATTGCTTTTGGTAAATCTAATCACTTCCGACGAAGTTCGCACAATTAAACTTGTTGTTAACTAAACAGTCTAATTTTTTTAATACACCAAATATGAGACTCATTTTCACTACACTGGTTTTGCTTCTTTTCACATTGAATGCAAGTTCGCAAGTTACTTTTTGGACAGAAGATTTTGGGACAGGTTGCGACGATGGGCAGCTTGCAACTGCTGTTTCTGGCTCCAATGGAGCATGGGCTATTGTTTCTACGGGAAGCAATGTCGCACTTTCAAACACTTGGTACATTTCAGCCTCCGAAAACGGAAACGCTGCTGGGGTATGTGGATCGGGCTGTGGCAGCGACCGGACGCTTCATGTTGGGAATGTTGATATTTTGGGACTTATTCCTCCGGACGGGGGAGCACGCTATTATGCTGGTGGAGTTGGTGCTGCTACAACAAATTACCGAGCAGAATCTCCTGTCATTAATTGCACTGGTAGAACCAGTATCACCTTGAATTTTGTATATATAGAAAATGGTGACGGAACCCTCGACAATGCCACACTTTGGTATTATAATGGAGCAACATGGGCTCAACTCGCCGATTTTGCAAAAACCACAATATGTGGTGGCGGACAAGGTCTTTGGACTGCTTATTCAATTGCTTTACCGGCTTCTGCGAATAACAATGCAAATGTGAAAATTGGATTTAACTGGTCAAACAATGACGACTCCAATGGCACCGACCCCTCTTTCGCCGTTGATGACATTACACTTACTGTGCCTTCAGCTGGAACACCTCCTGTGGCCAACTTCAGTTCGAGCGATACAACCATTTGTGTAGGTTCTTGTATCAATTTTACCGATCTGAGTACCAATACACCAACTTCGTGGGCTTGGACATTTGCAGGTGCTGCCACAGCTAGTAGCACAGTTCAAAATCCAACTGGAATTTGCTACAATACTGTTGGCAATTACACCGTCGATCTTACTGCTACAAACGGTTCGGGATCCGATACTGAATCCAAAGCAACTTTTATTCATGTTGTTGCTTTGCCCTCGGTAACCGCAAGTGCAACAGTGAATCCAATTTGCACTGGACAAAACACCAATATTTCGAGCGGTGGAGCTTCATCGTATGTTTGGGATCAAGGTTTGGGTGCTGGGTTGGGCTTTACTGTTTCGCCTGCATCAAATACAACTTATACCGTTACTGGATCCGATGCAAACGGCTGTGTCAATACTGCTTCGATTCTCATTAATGTAAACTCATTACCAACTATTAGTATTTCTGGAACGGATTCTATTTGTGTTGGAGATAACTCAGTTCTGACTGGCTCTGGAGGCACAGGATACAGCTGGAGTACTTTGGAAACAATAAATCCAATTACAGTAGCTCCTTTGGCTACCACTACCTATACCGTTACGGGAACCGATGCAAATGGCTGCACTAATACTTCAAGTTTTCAGGTTGTTGTAAGCGCTATTCCTGTTGCATCAATCAGTGGACCAACATCGGTTTGCAATGGAGAAACAGTTACTCTAACAGCAACTGGAGGAGCTGGAGTGTATTCATACGGTTGGAGCACTTTGGAGGTGACAGAAGATATTGATGTTTCTCCAAACACTAATACAACCTATTACGTAACTGTTTCTATTGGTACATGTAGCGATTCTGCTTCGCACACGGTAATAGTGAACGCCTTGCCTGTTATTGGTATTACAGGAACGGATTCTATTTGTGTTGGAGATAACTCAGTTCTGACTGGCTCTGGAGGCACAGGATACAGCTGGAGTACTTTGGAAACAATAAATCCAATTACAGTAGCTCCTTTGGCTACCACCACCTATACAGTAACCGGTACCGATGGAACATGTAGCAATACTTCAAGTTTTCAGGTTGTTGTGAATTTGCTTCCAACCATTGGTATTTCAGGAAACATGTCCATTTGCGAGGGTAATAACACAACCCTTTCTGGAACTGGCGGAACAAGTTATGAGTGGAGTACCCTCGAAACCACCAATTCAATTACGGTTACTCCTTTATCCACCACCACCTATACCGTAACTGGTACCGATGGAACTTGTTCAAATACGGCATCGGCAACAGTTGTTGTAAATCTAATTCCTGTTGCATCAATTACAGGCGACACTGTAGTTTGCGCAGGCGAAAACACCATTCTTTCGGCATCGGGTGGAACGTCATATATCTGGAATACTTCAGCTATTACCAGCTCGATTACGATTATTCCCTCATCAAATCAAACCTATACGGTTACAGTGAGCAATGGTCCTTGTAGCGACAATGCATCCATTTCGGTTATTGTGAATCCGCTACCAGCGGTAGATGCAGGCAGCGACACCAGCATTTATTTAGGAAGTTCGCTCGTGCTCAATGGTTCAGGGGGAATCGTTTGGAACTGGTCGCCGCCTGATGGATTATCGTGTACCGATTGCCTAAATCCAACGGCAACACCCGACGAAACCACCATTTATACTTTTACCACCACCGACGCAAATGGCTGTAGCAATAGCGATCAGGTTGTTATAACTGTCGAATACAACTGCGGAGACGTATTTGTTCCAACTGCATTTAGTCCAAACGCCGATGGCAGTAACGATGTATTCATTGTTAGAGGTAATTGCATTGAAACAATTTTGTTCAAGGTTTTTGATCGCTGGGGCGAAAAAGTATATGAAACAACTGTACCTGGTGAAGGCTGGAATGGTGAGTTTCAGGGACAAGAAGTAAATGGCGGAGTTTATTCCTATTATTATTCTGGCACACTGATTACTGGCGATGTTTTTACGGGAAAAGGAAATGTTACACTCATTAGATAAGCAATTATGAAAACTAAAATATTTTTTATGATAATGTTTGTGAGTTTGATGCTTAATGCTCAAGATCCACATTTTACCCAGTTCAATATGCAGCCATTGTTGCTCAATCCGGCACTTACAGGCAATTTTACGGGCGATTTTAGAGCAAACATCAATTACCGCGACCAATGGCGAAGTGTTTCGGAACCATACACAACCATGCAGTTTTCGGCCGATGGCCGCATCACAAAAGCTAGAGACACACAATTGAGTGTTGGTGGCTTTGTGCTAACCGACAAAGCTGGTGTTTCCGAATTTAGTCAAACTGTTGCAGGCGTGAATGTGGCAGCCGGAGTTAGAGTGGGACGTTATTCGTCAATTACAGCCGGAATTGGTGGAGGCTTATTTTCGCAAAATTTGAATTCGGGAAATCTTATTTGGGATAGCCAATACAATGGCATGCAATACGATCCGTTACTTCCATCGAACGAAAATGCAACTTTGCTAAGTGTGTCGAAATTCGACCTCAATGCAGGTCTTGTGTATAAATTTATGGTTGGCTCCAACAATCCGTATTACAACGACGGTGTAAAAGGAACCATTGGCGTTTCGGCCTATCATCTCACGCAGCCCAACCAAGTGAGTATGCTCACCGAAGACGCCAAACACAGTCGCATTGCCGCTCATGCCGATTTGAGCATAGGGCTCGAAGGCACAAATATGGCAATTCAACCTTCCTTTTTATTGATGATACAGGGCAATCAGAAAGAAATTATGCCAGGGCTTATGTTTCGATATCTCCTTCGCGAACAATCGCGTTACACAGGATTTATTAAAAGCTCTGCTTTTTCGATTGGAGCATACTACCGAACTGGCGATGCTGTCAATATTGTAACATTGTTCGAGTTTAGTAATTTTGGCGTTGGATTTAGTTACGACCTCAATGCCTCGGGATTTTTGAAAGCAACGAATGGGTCGGGGGCACTCGAATTTGCTTTGCGCTTTATCACTCCTGCTCCAAACAAATCGAGGTTGAGCAACAATCCATTGTATTGAGAAATTGTCTGAAATTATTATTGCAAGGCTGAGTGGCGCTTCCAACAAGCGTTTTTATTCATGAAGCTTGCGCTGTATTGAAGCATGGCAGCGAAAAAATAATGGTGAAATAATCAATAAGTCGTTGATTTCATCGTCATTCTTCCCTTCGGAATACTCAGGGCAAGATTTACTTTTCGTGGCTATTTTTTATCTTT
>DYON01000169.1 GCA_020720525.1 Acetofilamentum sp. | reverse complement strand
TTTACTGACATTTCTACTGTGTTCTATTCACTGTCATTTCTACTGTGTTATAACATGAAGAATTATTATTAGTTATGTTATTTTATTTTTTGTGTATATTTTCCTACTTGGATATTCATCTTGTACATTTCACGTTTCATTGTTCTTTCTCTTACTTTTTTGTCTCCGCCCAAAAAAGTAACAAAAAAGGCTCGTTCTTTAACAGACTCGCAACGTGTGAATTGATTTCATGTATAATCTTACTCAGACAAATGTTAAAGAACCAAAAGGGTTTTTTCTAAACAATGACGATTGGTATTTGAATCATTTACTCCTTTTATCCAAGAAGTAGTTGTTATATAAAAACTTTTTAACAAAATTTATTCTGTGTGTAGAAAAGTAATTTTTCCTTTACATATTGCTTTGCAATTCCATTCGCCTCAGCTCAATGCGTTCAATTTGCTTAATGACGTCGCCGAGTTCTTCGGACAGTTTTCTTACTTCGTAATACGGAATATCTTTGTTGTCAAACAATTCGTTGATATCTTTTTTTCTTTTTTCATAGTATTCCAGTTCTTTTTCGAGTTGTACGAGTTCGCGTTGTTCGTTGTAGGACAATTTTTTCTTGACGGGAGTGGTGGACGAACTATCTGGATCAGGACGTTCTTCGTGTGTCTGAGTTTGTTTTTTTTCTTTGTGTTCAGCTGCTTTTTGTGCGGCAAATTCTTTGTATGCTTGGTATGTTCACCAAAAATCCTCAATGACGCCGTCGCCTTTGAAGACAAACAAATGATCGACGATTTTGTCCATGAAAAATCTATCGTGCGAAATAACAATCAGACAGCCTTGATAGTGCAGCAAAAAGTTTTCAAGCACGCCAATACTCAGCAAGTCCAGATCGTTTGTCGGTTCATCGAGAATCAGGAAATTTGGGTTGCGCATCAGGACCGTGAGCAAATGGAGTCTTCTTTTTTCTCCGCCACTGAGTTTGTGCGCAAACGTATGTTGCTGCGTCGCCGGAAACAAAAACATTTCCAACGCTTGTGACGCAGAAATTCTTTCATCGGCACTGATGTACAGATATTCGTTGACATCTCTGACGACGTCGATAACTTTTTTTGTTTCCGGAAAGATAATGTCTTTTTGTTGATAATGGCCAAAATGTACCGTTTCTCCCGTCCTAATGCTCCCAGAATCTATCGGTTCCAGATCCATCAACATATGAATAAAGGTTGTCTTGCCGACGCCATTTTTGCCGATGATACCGAGACGTTCTTTGTGTTTGAATTCGTGCGAAAAGTTGGTGACGATTTTTTTGTCGCCAAATGATTTGCAAACATTGTGGAGTTTCAAAATTTTTGCACCGAGTCTTCTTTCTTTCATCGCAATTTCGAACGACACTTTTTCTGCTTCCATAACTGCCTTTTTGGTATGATACGCGTCTTGAATATCTCCAAATCTATCTTCTCTAAATACAGACTTTTTGCCTCTGGCTCTCGGAGCTTTGCGCACTCGTTCCAATTCCTCTCTTCGCAATTTTTTCATATTGTGCACATGGATTGCTTCGTGTTCTTCGCGTTCTGCTTTTTTTTCCAAAAAGTACGAATAGTTCCCCGGGTAGATGTGCAATTTTCCTCTGTCCAATTCAAAAATACTATCACAGACCCTTTCCAAGAAATATCTGTCGTGTGTGACCAACAAAAGTGTCATGTTTTGTGCACGGAGATAGTTTTCCAATCGCTCGATCATATCCAAGTCCAAATGATTTGTCGGCTCATCAAGCAACAAAAAGTCTGGCTCATGCACGAGTATCTGCGCCAATGCAACGCGCTTTGCCTCGCCGCCCGACAGCGATCAAATTGTTTGCTGCACCAATGGCGCAATACGTAATTTTGACAAAATTGTTTTTACTTTAGTTTCGTACGATCGCGCATCAAGTGTTTCGATGCGTTCCATAATGGCATGTAATTCGTGTTGGTCGGTATGTGGATTTTGTACGAGTTCTTCGTAAATTTTTATGGTTTGCACAATTTCGTTGTTTGTATCAAACAGCGCGTCAATGACACGCATGCTGGGATCCAAACGCATATCTTGTGTCAGAAATCATGTTGTTATATGTTTGTTTCGTTCGATGTCACCATCACTTCTGTCGATTTCTTCCATCAAGACTTTGAGCAATGTAGACTTACCAGCGCCATTTTTTGCGACGAGTGCAATTTTTTGTCCTTGATTGATATGAAAATCTATACCGTCAAACAACGGTTTGCTGCTATATGATTTGGTCAGGTTGGTGACACGAAGGTAGTGCATGGGTTTTTTGCATTAAAATAACGAGCCCGATGCCTAAAGCCCGAGCTACAAATATGCAAGGAACTATAGAGGAAATACTTATGATTGCAATCTTAAAAAAAACTATCCCGGGATCTAGATCCCGGGATAGTTTTCTCTACCTCTACTTCTTCCATTCTTCCTTCGGTACAAAATGCATCATATCCAATGCTGTATATGTCTTTCTTGCAATTTCTGCGATGATGATATTGTTGCCGAATAATCCTTCTATGGTATCAAATTTCTTTGTGAAAAGATCTTCTTCTATCATCATTTGCGCTTCGTCGTAACCAATGTATGTTGTTGTGTATTTTGTATCTCCCATACTGTAGGTTGGTTTAAGAATGTTTACTATATTTTTTATTTTTTGTGGGACGGTTTCTTTGGTGTAGAGATAAAATATTTTTAATTCCTCGGTAGGAGTTTGTGTAAAGTAGAGACTTTGTTCTCCTTCGATATTTTCAAATCCAGTTGTATTGAGTATATGTACTTCATCCAAAAATGTATTTGTGGGAGCAATAATTCCTACGATTTGTATGTTTGGGAGACCGAAAAATCCCGAAAGAGAATCGCCAATATTTGTAAACAGTCATTCTTTGATCATCATGCGAGCTTCTTTGTAGCCAATAATCATTTGTGGTTGCGTCTTGTCTAAGATACTAGTTCCTGCGACCATTGGTACTGGAAAATCTTTATTGAGAATAATGGTGTCAGAGATTATGTCTCCTGACTGTAGTATACTCATAGAGCCGTGGATAAATATTTTTGGAACGCCCCCGGGGGTAAATTGTATTTTGTTTTCATGTGTGGTAAGTATTTCATTGATTTGTGTTGTAAGTGATGGGTTTTGTGCTACGAGACGATTGTTTGTGATGATTCATCCATTTTGTAGTTGTGCTGCGTTTCGGAAGAATATCGAAAATCATACTAACATCACGATTGGCATAATGAACGAAACTCGATTTTGTTTACGTGGACGAAAGAGCTGCAATGTCAGTGAATTTACTACAACAGAAACGGAACTCAACGCCATTGCTAATCCTGCAAATTCTGGCTGCAGATTGAATCATAGATATGCAAATACTCAGGCTGCAACGGGGATTCATAATACATTGTAAAATAATGCAAAGAACATGTTTTGTTGAATTTTGCGAAAGGTTTCTTTGCTGAGTTGTATTGCCGTAGAAACATCCATGAGGTTGTTTTTCATGATAACAACATTCCCTGCTTCCATTGCAACATCAGCCCCAGATCCCATAGCGATGCCGACATGTGCTTGTGTGAGAGCAGGGCTATCATTGATGCCATCACCGACCATTGCGACAATATGTCCTGCATCTTGCAGTTTTTGTACATTCGCAGCTTTGTGTTCTGGCAATACATGTGCTATGATATTCGTGATGCCAACATTTTTTCCAATTGCTTCTGCAGTTCTTTGATTGTCGCCAGTGATCATATAGATAGCGATTCATTGTTTTTGCAATGCTGCAATTGCTTCTTTGGAGGAAGGTTTTATCGTGTCGGCAACGGCGATACATCAGATGTGTGTGGTGTTTTTTGCAAACATGATGACTGTTTTTCCTTCTGATTCTCGTTGAAAAATCTGGTCAACATGTTGAACGGGAATTGTGTGTTCTTCGAGAAATTTTTTTGTTCAGACGTAATACGTGTCTGCCTCAATTTTTCCCTGTACGCCTTTTCCAGGAACGGATGAAAAGTGTTGAATCTGTACATGCTCGGTTGCAATGTTGTGCTGTTTGCCATATTGGACAATCGCTTCAGCGAGTGGGTGTTCAGATTTTTGTTCGAGTGCGATTGCGATGTCTATTTCGTTGTTATTTTTTGTATCGAAGAAAAGAACATTTGTCACCTGTGGCTTTCCTTCGGTAATTGTGCCAGTTTTGTCAAAAATAATGGTATCTACTTTGCATAATAATTCGAGCGGTTCGCCACCTTTGATAAGGATGCCATGGTGTGCTCATTTACCGGTACCAACCATAAGTGCAGTTGGTGTTGCAAGTCACAGCGCACAAGGACATGCGATCACGATCACTGCCGCAAAATACAAAAGCGCTGTTTCAAATGATGTCCGAACGATAAAATATCGTACAATAAACGTTATTGTTGCCAAGAGGACAACTATAGGAACAAAATATGCAGAAATAGTATCTACAACTCCTTGAATTGGTGCTTTGGATCACTGTGCTTCTTGGATGAGGCGAATAATTCTGGCGAGCGCTGTGTCGTTGCCGGTGTTGGTTACCTTGTAGGTGAGGCTTCCTAATTTATTTATCGTACCACCAAATACTTTTGCACCAATACTTTTTTCTACAGGGACACTTTCTCCGGTGAGCATCGCTTCATCCACACTACTATGTCCTTCGATCACAATTCCATCGATAGGAACTTTTTCTCCCGGTTTTACCAAAACTATATCGTCTTTTGTAAGATATTCCACTGCAACGTCTGTGGTTATATTGTTTTTGATAACATGAGCGAATTTGGGAGCAAGATCTACCAAACGAGAAATTGCTTGTGATGTTGCTCATTTTGCTTTTGCTTCGAGGTATTTTCCGATAGTGACAAATGTAATCAATAGTCCTGCAACTTCGAAATAGATACCAATAATTTTTTCTCCATCAAGGCCGAGCAATGACCCTGTTTGATACCGAAACACAGCATAATGTCGAATACTGTAGATAAAAGCGACGAGTGTACCGATACTAATCAGCGTAAACATATTTGCTGTTTTCATGCGCAATGCCGATCGTGCTCCTTGCAAAAATGTTTTTCCTATACCAAATTGTATGGGTATTGTAAGCAACAAGGAAATAGCTGCCATCCATGGCATGATTTGTTTTGTCCATGGAAGTTGTGCAGGAAAAAAATCATACAGCATAAAAAGTACCATCGGAATACTTAATCCTACTGACCGTCGCATTTTTGTGCGTCGTGTTTTTGTCTCTTTATGTTGTGATTCCATGTTAGTGTTTTTTTTGGTGTCTTGGATACTGGCTTCATATCATGCTTGTATGACAGCATCGATCAGTTTTTTTTCTTCCATAGTATTGCTTACTTTGACGATGGCTTGTGATGTTGCAAAGTTAACACCAGCGGTTTCTACCCCAGGAATACGTTGCAATGATTTTTCTATCAAACCAGCGCAACTTGTACAGTGCATACCTTGGATAGCAAGAGTTACCATTTTTGTTGTCGCAGTATTGGTTGTGCAAACTTTCTCTTCTGGTGGTGTATGTGATGGGGTTTCTTTTTCTTGTATGTTTTGTTCTTGCGCATCATAGCCGGTGAAATCTTTGATATTTTGTATAATTTCGTTTGGAGAAGTTTGTGTCTCATCATAGACAACGTGTACCAATTTTGTATCTATAAAAACTTTCACAGACACAATTCATGTTTTTCCTTCCAAACTCATAGTGATGAGTTTTTTACAACTTGGACAGTGGATGGCGTGAATTAGTAGTATTGCGG
>DYON01000168.1 GCA_020720525.1 Acetofilamentum sp. | reverse complement strand
TAAACTTGACTGCTTGCTTGGCATGGAGTGGTTGAGCCAGTGATGATACTTGGCTGTGCAGGAACTGGATTGACAGTTACTGGGAAGAATAAAGATTCAGCTCCATCGCCACAAGCATTGTTTCCGTGTACAGAAATATTGCCTGAAACTGCTGAAGCAGAGAAGTTCACATAAATAGAATCGGTATTAGCACCAGAAGCTATAGTTGCACCAGTTGGCAGTGTCCAAATATAATTACCTTGATTGGTAAGGAAATTCCAAATTTCTGGAACATAATACAATACATTGTTTTGTCCCTGACAAACGGTGGAAGTACCAACGATGGTATCAGGCATTGCAGGCAGCTGATTTACAGTTACTCCAGCAGTGGTAGAAGCTCCATATCCGCATGCATTTTTTGGTTTTACTGTAAAAGAACCAGATGCTGCATTATTGGCAAAATCAACAGTAATTGATCTGGTGCCAGCACCAGCTGTTATAGTTACTCCAGCTGGAACAATCCAATCGTACGAAGTCGCACCAGTAACAGCAGCAATAGAATAAACAACACCAGTCTGACCCTGACAAACAGGCGAAGTACCAGACATCGCACCAGCATTATTAATGACACAAGCAGCGGTTGTCAACTCAACATCATCGACCCATATATTGTTTCCATACTGGGAAGTACCAGTAAACTTAAGCATAACCGTTTGGTTAGCATAAGCAGTCAAAGCCGTTGACTCTAATCGCCAATCGGTTGTGGCAGCTGGGCGCCAGAAAGCAGTAGTAGTGGTAGTAATGGTTCGAAGAGTTGTACCACTTTTATCGTAAATGCTTGTCCAAGTTGAACCACAATTGGTGGAGATAAACACCTGTAGTCTATCTGCTTCTGTTCCATATTGCCTGTATGAAACATTAAAATTCAATATAGGGCTTGCACCTAAAGCAGTAAGATTGATGCTAGGTGTTATCATATCACCAGTTGTACCAGCTGCATAATTGTAGCATTCAAAGTACGGCGCATAAGTTGTACCACCAGCTGCACCAGTTGCCCACGAACGCTTCCATGCAGCTCCACTCAAAAGCCAATCTTTTGGGGCAAAAGTAGTGGAAGCAAAATCCTCCATAAATGGTGCTGGATATGGACCAATAACAATATAAGCTGTCTTAGTTTCTACATCGGTACCCTGTGCATTGGTAGCAGTAAGTGTTACGCTATATGTTCCAGCTGCATTAAAAGTAACTTGAGGATTCTGGCTGGTCGAAGTGGAAGCAACATAAGTGTAAGTTGCAGGCGAAATAGCCCACGACCACGATGTTGGCTGATACAAACTCAAATCGGTGAACTGCAGTGTTGAGCCAGTGCAAGCATAAGTTTTATTGGCTTTAAAATTTGTCTCAGGCGCAATTACAGGGCGGACATACAAGTCTGATTCCCAAACACCACGCCCATAAGTTCCAGCACGAAGACGATGCTCGGCTTGCGTCGCACCGTAATATATTTCAAGTTCTTTAATAATTACATTTGGCAATCCTTCAGTAAAAAGAAGCCATGTCGGCGAGGTATCATCCTTATAATATACGCCCACATCGGCACCAACATAAATGGCATGATCCACAGAATTCTTATCAATAACAACACAATTAGTTGGAAGATTTGGTAAGTTTTCGGAAATATTAGTCCAAGAAGTGCCTCCATTGGTAGTCATATATACTTTTTCGCCGATAGTATAACCGCTCAGTGTTACATACACACGATTCGCATCAGTTTGATCGACAGCAATATAAGTTGCGGCAGCAGTTGTTACTGGTAGATTATTGGTAACATTTGTCCAAGTGGGGGTTCCACCATTTAAGGTTGTTGTTTTGTAAACCCCACTCGATTTAATCACATACATTGTATTTAACGCATCCGAAGGAGCAAGAGCCATTTGAATAATATATCCCGTTCCACCAACTGTGCCTCGTTGCGCCCAGTTGCTCGAAGTAGGAGTTGCATTTATGTTGCGATATACATTCGTATAACCAGCATATATAGTTGTACTTACAGTTGGACTCATAATAATAGGAGTAACCCAATTGCCAGTACCTGCTCCTGTTGGAGTAATGGTTGACCAAGTTCCGCCAGCATTTGAAGAATAATAAAATGCACCCTGAGGATACGAGCCAAACAACTGACTATCGTTTCCTGGTCTGCACATTACTTCGCAACCATCGCCACCTCTAACATGTGTCCATGCACCACTTAGCAATTTATTTAATCCATCATCCTGCCATCCAGTCATAATGAGATTTGGGTTGGTTGTAGAAATTCCCATACCCCATAACTGATTAATACACAAACCAGAACTCATATCGCTCCAATTTGTTCCATTATTAGTTGTCTTAAAAACTCCACCATCATTACCGTTAAATAAAGTTGTGCTAGATCCTGGCAACCACTCCAAAGCATGATGATCGGCATGGCAATACTGATAGCCAGCATTGTTCAACCAATACGCATGCATTGCCCAACTCGCACCTCCATCGGTCGATTTCACCATATTCACACCTCCAATATAAATTTCATTGGCATTGGATGGATTTACGGTAATTGCTAAATCGTACCACGATTGACCCCCAGAAGCTGCATCGTTGAAAGTTGCACTCCAACCGAGTAAGTTGTGATTTGTTCCAGTTTCGTTGTATGTTTCGGTAAATGATGCACCGGCATTGAGAGATTTATAAAAACCGCCAAATCCATTATGATTAGCTTCGCCGCCAACAATATAAATATAGTCGGGTGCAGCATCGCAAACAGCAACAGCCAATCGGGCAAATCCAGCGGCAGGTGGAGTTGGCAATGTCATGGCAGCAAAATTTGCGCCCGAATCGGTCGATTTATATGCTCCAGTATATGTGGTTGCATAAATAGTGTTTGGATCGCCTGGCTTTAATTCAATATCGTAGCAAGCACCTATTCCTACTGCAACAGTATAAGTTGCCCAACCATCGGTAGTTTTGAGCAAACCAGCATTGGTAGCAGCCCACATAATATCAGGATTGGTTGGATGCATCACCAATTTTCGGATCACATAGCTTTGTTGCACAGTAGTACTAAAACTTGTTTTATGCCAAGCCTTACCACTGTTGGTCGATTTCATGATACCTATACTATAAGTATCACCAGCATCGCCATCGCCTGTGGCAATATACATAATTGAGGTATCAAGAGGGTTAATTACAACACTCGAAACACCAACTACCGCAAAAGTATCATTTACAGGAGCCCAAGTAGTACCACCATTTCTTGTTCTCCACAATCCACCAGCAGGTGCTCCAACATACATGATATTGGTGTTTTTCGGATTGAATGTAATACAATTAATCCTACCATTGCCACCAGGCTGTCCACTCCAAACCCCAGATGGAGTTGTGCTTGCACCTAGACTTGTCCAAGTTCCAGCTTGGCTTTTAGTTCCATTATTCCCCTGAACAGCTTTGTACTGCGATTCAAAGGCTTTATACCTGTCCAAAACCTCATCTTGCGAAACTTTCCGTTCGCCAGTTGGATAAACTCTTGGTGCCATCATGGCTTCCCATCTCATAAAGGCTTTATAACCCTTTTCCTTAACAGCTTTATTTGCGGAATAGTAGGTATTGAACGATTGCTGAACATCATAAAAATTGTACGACGGATCGTGCATCATTTCGGGCCAGCTAACAACACGACCATTCGATGTATCGGCAACTATGCCTTTCGATAACCGCGATGCTGACTCAGTTACAGTCTGTGCCTGAGCATTTGCCAAAAAAATAGCTGACAATACAGCTAATAAGTAAATCTTCTTCATATAGTGGTGCTTTGTAAATTCAAATCTTCAAAAATAACATCTTTCATTGCAGCCTTGCAAACCAAAAACGACCCTTTAATCGACGAAAACATTTCGTCCAATTTCAACTCAAGTAGTTTTACCATAATTAAATAGGTGTTTATACCTAATTTTAAATCCCCGCAATATATACAGAGTGTAAATTTTAGATTTTGGTTGTATGCAAGCAAATATTTATTCTCGTATTTAACAGTATTTTTCAAACAAAATAATTTATAACATAAATAAATAAGCTATATATCTGTTTTACAATATATTAGAAAGGTCTGTTTTTAATCTAAATCTTCCCCAAAAAGCAATTTCTAAGAAATCAATCATCAATCAACATCCATCTCACAAGACGCTGTTTATCAAATATATAGATTTGATAAATCTATTTTGAAATTCAAATTATTTACAAAACACTGTTTATCAACACATTGAAAAAATATTTTTAACAGCACCCACAATTTAACACAATTCCTGTGTTTTGAAAGCGAGCTGTTGCTATGCCATAAAAATGTAGTATTTTTACAACAAAAAAATGTTCTTCGAAACATTGCCTTCAAAATATCTCGAGAATGCTGTTGCAGAATTGGCCAAACTACCTGGAGTTGGTCGAAAAACTGCATTGCGATTGGCTTTGCACTTGCTTCGTCAAGATAAGTCGCAAGCAACACTTTTAGGACATAGCTTGGTTGAATTGCGCGAAAAAATATCGTATTGCAAAATCTGCCACAACATCAGCGATACCGATTTGTGTCCGGTTTGTTCGAGCACTTCGCGCAACCGCAGTATTGTTTGCGTTGTGGAAGACATCCGCGATGTTATGGCCATTGAGCGAACTGGTCAATTCAATGGCGTTTATCATGTTCTGGGAGGTTTGATATCGCCAATCGACGGAATTAGACCCGAAGATGTGCAAATTGAATCGCTCAGGCGACGACTCGAAGCCAATCCGGCTCAAGAAATTGTACTGGCCTTGGCCGCCACTGTCGAAGGCGACACAACTGCATTTTATATATATCGTCACTTGAAGCAATTCGAACTCAGCTTCAGTACCATTTCGCGAGGAATTTCAATTGGCGACGAACTCGAGTATATCGACGAAATCACTCTCGGACGCTCCATCCAATCGCGAATTCCATATCAGCAAACGCTGGTTTCCGAAAAACGCTGATAACCTTTCTACTATGGATTTTTTGTATCTCTTATTGGGCATTTTGGCTGGCATTGTTGCTTCGGTTGTTTTCGTTTTTTTCAAAAACAAAAGCGACACTACAAGCAAAAAATCTGAAATAGACGGTTTTCGCAATACCATTGCATCGCTCGAAAGAGAAAAAGCTGTTTTGCAAAGTTTGCTACAGGAAAAAATGAAGCAATTTGCCGAATTGGACGAAAAATACAACCAGCAACATCGCACCGAAATTGAGAAAGCATCGCTAATAAGTAAACTCGAAACCGAATTGCTGTCGGCTGCCGAAAAACTCGCCAATCAGAAAAAAGACCTTGAACTGTGGCACGAGCAGATGCGAATTGAGTTTGAAAACACGGGCAACCGACTGTTGAAAAATCATTCAAACGAGTTTTCGGAGCGCAGCAAACAAGGATTGAGCGACATTCTCACTCCTTTTCGCGAGAAGCTCGGAAGTTTCGAAAGCAAAATGGGCGAAAACTACGAAAAAACGCTGCGCGACACCACCGACCTGAAAGCCAATCTTACGTCGGAGCTTCAAAAACTTCACGAACTCAGCAATCAGGTTAGCAACGATGCAAACAATCTGGCAAAAGCGCTCAAAGGCGAAAGCAAAACACAAGGAACTTGGGGCGAGCTAATTCTGAGCAGTATTTTAGAAAAAAGCGGACTACAAAAAGATCGCGAATATTTCGAACAATTTAGCACCACTGCCGAAGGCACCATTATTCGTCCCGATGTGGTAATCAATCTGCCCGACAACAAACATCTGATAATTGATTCGAAAG
>DYON01000522.1 GCA_020720525.1 Acetofilamentum sp. | reverse complement strand
TATAAATTCAATTGATTTTAAACAACATATGAGTTAAAATTAGCTCATTTAATCAAAATATTTACGTATGAAAAAGTCGATATTTCTGTTCGTAACCGCGATTCTGTTTGCATTAACAACAATCGCTCAAACCCCGCAGGCTTTTAAATACCAGGCGGTTGCCCGTGACCTTTCGGGTAATGTACTCGCATCAAAAAATGTGTCGTTCCGCATCAGCATTTTGCAAAGCTCGGCTGCCGGCACTTCGGTGTACAGCGAAAAACATACAAAAACCACCAACGCTTTCGGGTTGGTTGACCTCGAAATCGGGAATGGCACATCGCCAACCGGTAGTTTTTCGACAATTAATTGGGCGGGTAATATTTACTTTCTGAAAGTGGAAATGGACCCCAATGGAGCAAGTGCGTATCAGTTGATGGGAACCAGCCAGTTGCTGAGTGTTCCTTACGCCATTCAGTCGAAAAAAACTGAAGAAGTTGCCGACAACTCGATAACAGCCACAAAAATTGCAAACAATGCGGTTACTGTTGCCAAACTACCTACAGGCGCAACAGCTACAACATACCTGCGTGGCGATGGAACCTGGCAGACCCCGGCAGGTGGTTCAACCACTCCGTATGGGAATGACGGCGATATTCAGTTTAAAAATGGCACCAATTTCTTTGCTTCACAGTTATTGCATTGGGACAACACAAATTACAGACTTGGGATAGGTACCAATTCGCCCGACTCAAAACTTCAAGTTGTTTCGAATAGTACAATAACATCTCCTCAAATCAAGTTATTTGAAGCAGAGGCTGACTACGCACGAATCAACTTTCACAACAGTTCTTCAACTTCGTTTTGGGCACTTGCCGGGTTAAATTCCACAACAAATGCAAACGAACGGTTTAATATTTATAACAGTGTTTCTGGTGATGTTTTTTCTATTTCGGGAACAGGAAATGTTGGAATTGGAACTGCCCCTGATTTTAATTATAGATTAAGGGTTGTTCAGGATGGTGTTGGCTATAATGGGACTTTGGCCCTGGAAAATTCAGGATCTTTTGCAACTTTAAAAGTTTCGAACACATCAACCATGGGTAAAGCCGCCTATTTCAACGGGCTTGTACAAATAGTTGGAGATAAAG
>DYON01000167.1 GCA_020720525.1 Acetofilamentum sp. | reverse complement strand
AAGAATTAAAAAACAACCCGAAATTGATTTGGAAATGATAAATGACACGGTTGGGTGTTGACAGTAATCAGTAGCCAGAATTCAGTTGTCAGTAGTCAGTTGTCAGTAGTCAGTATTCAGTGGTCAGAATTCAGTGGTCAGTTTTCAGTAGTCAGATGCAATTCCCGACCGGAGCGTCGGGATAATCAGTTGTCAGTTGTCAGTAGTCAGTGGTCAGTATTCAGTGGTCAGTATTCAGTAGCCAGAATTCAGTTGTGAGTAGTCAGTAGTCAGTAGTCAGTAGCCAGTTGTCAGTAGTGAGTGGTCAGTTTTCAGTAGCAAGTTTTCAGTGTAGAGATGCGATTTATTGCGGCTTATAAAACAGAAGACAATGTAGAGGCGTTGCTTTGCAATTTATTGATACAGATTAAGAGCGGCATCGTTACATTAGTATTATCTTTGCGCCGATGAAAGGTAAACTGTTCATATATCTTGCGCTGGTATTTGCCATGTTTGTGTGGAGCTATTCGTATGTGCTAATCAAAATTGTGTATTCGTATGGAGTTCCACCAGCAATGCTTGTATTTGTAAGGCTTCTGATAGCTGCCAGCACCTTAATGCTTTTCTGTAAACTTACGGGCAAACTTCAAAAAATCAAGAAAAAAGACAGGCTCCTTTTCTTGTTACTTGCTATATTTGAACCAGTTCTGTATTACATAGGCGAAAGCAATGGTCTTATGTTTGTTACACCCACGGTTGGGTCTATCATTATTGCTACCATTCCTGTATTCACTCCCTTTGTTCTTTACTTGTATTATTCCGAAAAAATGGATCGCACCAACTTGTTTGGTATTGTGATTTCGTTTATAGGAGTGTTGTTGGTCATTTTCGACGACAATTACCAGCTAACAGCCTCAACCAAAGGACTTGCGTTTATGTTTTTTGCTGTTTTGAGTGCATTGGGCTATACGGTCATTATTAAAAGGCTCACGCAGCAATACAATTCATACACTATTGTTGCCATGCAAACATCGATAGGAGCTATTTTGTATTTGCCATTGTTTTTAACTTCCGATTTCGAAGCTATTGGACAAATTCATTATACTTGGCAATTGTTTTTCCTTGTTGTGGGACTGGCCATTTTTGCAACAGCAATTGCATACATTATCTTCTCGACAGGTATTCGCGAAATTGGGGCAACCAAAGCAACCATTTTTGCCAATCTTATTCCAGTACTCACTGCACTGATGGCATTGCTTTCGGGCATGGAACTACTGCCCATGCGCAAATTGTTGGGAGTATTAATTGTGATTGCTGGTGTTTTTCTTTCGCAAAGCAAAAAGTCGTTTTTTGGCTTACCTGGTTTGGTTTCAAATTATTTTACAAAGAAAAACCTCTAAACTTTTCCATTCCTTCTTTAGCAACATCGGTCATACGATAGCTTATATTGCGTTTGACATACGACATTGCATCGGGCATAGTAAGTCCTGCAGTACCAAAATGGTTAATGGCTTCGGAAGCAAAAGTAACTCCAAAATCCAATGCACGATTGAGGTTTGGCAATTTCGATTCGTCCATACCAACACGGCTAATCCAAACAGCAAATACAAAAGGAAGTCCGGTCATCTTTGTCCATTCATCCGACAAATCGAAGCTGTATTTATAGTCGGCAGCCATTTTGAAAGCTTTGTCGCCAATAGCAACCACCGCATCCGATTCGAGTTCGTGAGGAACAAATTCGGCATTGATATTCCAATGATTGTTGCACAGAATTTTAGTAAGCATATTGGAGCTACGCGAATCGGTATCGGGAGCAATAGTCTTGATTTTTGCAATAGGCTTATGGCTTAGCAACAATACCGAGCGAACAGGCCCGTTGGCGGCAATGCAAAACGGTTCAACGATTTTATAGTTTTTTAGCGAATCGAGTGCACCTACAGGAACCAAAGCAACATCGGAAACTTCGTTGTCGAAGTTTTTTGCACATTGAGCTGGATTAACAACTTCGAGACGCGAATACAATCCGCGAGGAGCTTGAATAAGACCGTAATGAAACGGGTATGAATTGAGATAGCTGACAAGAGAAATTTTCATTAAAAATAATTTAAAAATTGAGGATGAATAATCAATAATTAGCAAATTTGAACGCAACCAATATTGTATAAAAAACAAATTTTTAGTCAATTACTGATATAACAATCAAAATTACGATTAATTATTCACAACCACCGTTGTTTTTTTTAGAATATAAATCAGACTGGAATAATTGTTTGTTTTTCGGGACTTTTTATTGAAACCCAATCCCCGAAAAAATGAACGAATAAGCTTCGATTTTCCATGCATATTTTTTTCACTCAGCATCGAAATGTAAAAAGCGTCGAGCTTCATGGGAAGGATTTGATTCAATTGAAAGCTGTATTTTTTTGCAAGAAAGCGTAAATCGTCTTTGCGAAAATGATAGAGATGCCTTGGCACATCGTATGCAGCCCAATTGCCTTGATAAAAAACTGCATCGGGACTTTCGGGATTTGGAACAGCAATAATGAGTGTTCCACCAGGAGCCAAAATACGTTGAAAATTTGTCCAATACAAATCGAGATCTTCAACATGCTCGAGTACATGCCAAAGCGTAATTGCATCGCGCGAGGCGTCGGCAATTTGAGTAAATTCTGGCACAGGAAGCACCTTCACGCCATATTTTTCGTCGGCAATAGCACGCGCACTTTCTTCGGGCTCAATTCCAAGCACTTCGAACCCGTTCTGCTTAGCCTCGTGCAAAAAAGCACCAACACCACAACCAATATCGAGCAATCGTTTTCCGGAACTTGCATCGGCAACAATTCGCACTTTGCGGCGCAATGTATATCGACGAGCCATAAGGTAAAGCTTATTCACCAGCCCCTTTTTGGTTTCGGAATGCGAAATATAATCGGTCGATTGGTAGTAATCGCCCAGTTTCTCATCGTTGGGACGAGGATTGGTGAACAAAAAACCACACTGGTTGCAACGTGCAATTTGAAAAGTTTCGCCCGAAACCAAATAATCTTTGGCTGATAGCACATTGGGGGCGAGTTCTGTGCTGTTGCAAACTGGGCATTGTTGTAAAACGTTCATTGGATATAATTGTATTGCAAAATTAATAATTATGTAATAAGCCTAACTAATAAAAAACGAAATTCAATCACCAAGCAATCATTCAAAATCACAAATTGTTGTTTTGCAACATGTTTTTTGTATTTTTGGCACTACAACTTTCCTGTTCAGAAGTTTCAATACCTTTGTCTGACAATTTACCATGATTTCACCTGAAGACATTAAAATTCTATCAGTCAGCGGAGAAGGCTACAACACAGAGTTCAAGCTTTCGGTACCATCCAAAGTAAAAGAACTTTCGGAAGAAGTGTGTGCATTTGCCAATGCTGCTGGGGGTGTATTGCTCATTGGAGTGGACGATAAAAATCAAATCAGAGGTTGTACAATCGACAATGCCAAACGATCGGCAATTCTAAACAGTCTGCGCGAAATAACTCCTGAGGTTCCTTTTCAGTTCTCGCTTGTGGATATAGACGGAAAAACTGTTGGAGCCATTGAAGTAACTTCAGGCTCAAGTAAACCTTATGTTCTATCAGGTGCAATTTATATCCGTATTGGACCAAACACTCAAAAGTTGACAACCGCTGAACAAATGCGGGATTTTTTTCAAAAATCTGACCGAATTTACTTTGACGAAGCACCTTGTAGACAATTTGATTCAGCCAACGAGGTAAACGAAGAAGTGCTATCAATTTTCAAAACACTTTCAAAACTTAGTCCAACAATCCCAAATGAGCAGGTATTCAGAAACTTAAGATTATTTCACCAGGAACAATCCTTTAAAAATGGAGCAGTACTTTTTTTTGGAAAATTCCCCGAAAACTATTTCGACAAAGCTTTAATTCGCTGTGTTGCCTTCCAAGGAACAGACAAAAGGTACATTGTTGACGACAAAGCTTATGATGGTCCATTATACTATCAGTATGAACGAGCCATGTTGTGGATTAGAGGCAAGTTAAATATTGCTTACGATATTGAAGGACAAGGATCGGGTCCCAGAAAAGAATTTTGGGAAATACCTGAAGCGGTTTTCAAAGAAGCAATTATTAACGCATTGTCGCATCGAGATTATTATGACAAAGGAGCAACAATCACTATCGAAGTGTTCGATGATCGTGTTGAGATAAGCAATCCTGGTGGTTTGGTAAGTGCTATTTCAGAAGAAAATTTCGGCAAAAAAAGTCACTCAAGAAATCCCTTAATTTTTGGTTTGTTTGCCCGCATGCAACTGGTTGAACAAATTGGCTCGGGCATAGTTAGAATGAGAACTATAATGAAGGAAAATGGTTTCATTGAGCCAGTATTTTCAAAAAAAGGCATTTTCACTGTTTCATTTTCACGAATAAAAATCGAAAAAACTTCGGAGAAAACTTCGGAGAAAACTTCGGAGAAAACTTCGGAGAAAATCCTCACACTAGTCGCCGAAAATCCACATGTAACCATTTTTGAATTGTCAGAAATCCTCAACAAATCAACTAGGGCAATCGAAATGCAAATCGCCAAATTAAAAAAGCAGAATGTGATTGAACGTTTTGGCTCCGACAAAGGTGGTAGTTGGAGTGTAATTTCTAAAAAAAAGAAATAATCAATGAATAACATTGACATGGTATCTAATCTTTCCAGCTTCGCAAAAGAAATAAGCAGCAGTTGTCTTCTGTTTAGCAACGACGATTTGCCCGAAGCATTTCAGCAGGCTATGCTTCACAACAAGTGGTTCACCAAAAGCAATATTCTTGTTGCCATGAATCATTGGGCAAACAGTTTGGCCGACGAAAAAACCGTGGAATTGTGGATAAGCAAATACAATTTGGCAGTTGTAAATTCCCAAAAAGTGCTTCTGATACTTGCAGGAAATATTCCAGCAGTTGGTTTCCACGATGTTTTGTGTACGCTTTTGAGTGGTCACGAAGCAGAAATTAAGTTGTCGTCCGACGATCGTTTTCTGATTCCTTGGATGCTGCGGCATTTGGTTGAGTACTTTCCTGAGTGGAAAGACAAATACCGCTTTCACGATGGTCTCATTAGCGAATTTGATGCAGTGATTGCCACTGGGAGCAACCAAACTGCCAAAACGTTCGAGAGCTATTTTAGCAAAAAACCAAGAATTATTCGGCATAATCGCAGCAGCATGGCTGTTGTTCACCAAAACGATAATTCTGAAAGCCTTCAAAAGCTGGGCGAAGACGTGTTTTTATATTTTGGTTTAGGTTGCCGCAACGTTTCTCTGATTTTTTTGCCTGAAGGCTTCGACAAACAACGTCTTTTCGATGCATTTCTGCCATGGAACTATTTGGCGCAGCACAATGCGTATGTCAACAACCACGACTACTACAATGGTTATTTCAGTCTTACCAACGAAGAATTGCTCGATGGAAATTTCTATTTGCTCCGAAAAAAAGCCTGTTTATATGCACCTTTATCGGTTTTGAATTTCCAAGAGTACAACGATATTGACCAAGCGAAATCGTTTATTGAAGCCTATAGAGAAAATATTCAATGCGTGGTGTCGGCGCAGCCAATTGTACCAAACACCATTATGCCCGGTCAAACCCAACTTCCATCCATCGACGAGTACGCAGATGGAGAGGATACGATGGAATTTTTACTTGGGTTGGACAGTTGAAGTTAGTCACGCGTCATGCTGACGAAAATTGCTTTGTCAGCATCTACGAGGAGACGCACGACAGCATTAGTTTGAATCTAATTCGATTTGTCAAATTTGAGGCTGTCTCAAATCAAAGTTCACGTTACGACATTTCATCGTTCCGGAGGTTT
>DYON01000166.1 GCA_020720525.1 Acetofilamentum sp. | reverse complement strand
AAATTGAAACAAAATTTGAAGCATCGATGCATAATTTTTCGGCACTGTCGATTTTATTCTGCAGCAAATACAAGTTGCTCAAATTGATAACCGCAACAATTGCATCCCTATACAAACCAATTTCGCAATAATTCAAATACGACGACTTCAACAATCCACTGGCCAGATCAAGCCTATTTTGCCGCAAATAAACCAGTCCCAATTCGTTTTGCGACGAAGCAAGCAATTCTTTAAGATTCAACGTTTGAGAAATATCGAGACATATTATAGAGTATTTCACAACAGAATCGGTCTTCGATTGAATTGTTGGGTCGATCCACTCATTGTAAATAGCAGCAACCCGATTGCAAGCCAACGCTTTCAGTTCCAAATCGTTCGTATTATTCGCCAATACATTCATCAAATTATCTCTACCAAAGCGAAATTCGCGTTTTATTCTCATTGCTTCCGACAACCAAATAGAAGCAATGTTGTGCCATCTGCTATTTCCGCCAGAGAATTGAATTACCGACATCATCACCTTAATACCACTATCGGGCTGAGCAATGGCGATGTAGGTTCGACCAATTCGAATTGCATTTTCCCAATCCGAATTGGTTAAAAACATTTTTACACTATCCGACAATAAATTCTGCTCTTCTCTTTCGGATAGACTTCTTTTTGCTTTAAGAAAATTCAGTTTTGCTATTTCGATATTTGAAATTGGTTTTTGTAATTGCTCAATTTCATTGATATAGCTCGACAATTCCGAAACACTGCTTGTGCTTAATGCAGCACGATACAAGGAGTTAAAAGTCTTATTCTGTTGAGAAAATGCCTTTATTCCAAATAGAAAAAGTGAACAAAACACCAAATATTTGAAAATCATAAATGCAATTTTTCAATATTGGGTTTCTATTTCAATATCATGCAACATACAACTTTGGAAAGTTTACAGCCACAAAACTTTCAACAATGCGCTGTATTCGGTTCTAATGGCCGATTTTTCATTGTCCGACAATTTCACGGGCGCCGATTCTACAACAATTTGCTTGCGACGGCGTGTAAGCAATGCCAAAACTGCTTCCTGTTCTTGGCTGTTTAAAGCTGCCCATAAACTTCTCAAATCGTTTACACTCACTTTTGCAACCAATTCGGCTAATTCAACTCCTGCCGGAACAACAAATGGTATGCGAACAACAACTTTCTTTTTGGTCGCTGTTAGTTTCGGGCGACCCTGCTTTTTCTTTTCGGCAACTACTTTAACAGCAGCTTTCGGGCGACCCTGCTTTTTCTTTTCCGCAACTACTTTAACAGCAGCTTTGGGGCGACCCTGCTTTTTCTTTTCGGCAACTACTTTAACGGCAGCTTTGGGGCGACCTGGTTTTTTCCTTTCTTCGGCCAATTCTTTTGTTTTATTCAAACTAATTACTGCTTTTTTGGCAGATTTTTTAGCAATAGCAGCAGCGTCTTGACGCTTCTCACTACCATTCATTTTTTCAGCTTTTTTGATTATTTTCATGTCGGTGTTGATTTTGTTGTTTAGAGCAACATTTCTTTCGATTGATGTTTGTAAAAATGAATGTTGGCTCAAACGAAGCATAAAATCGCTCAAAACATTCATGTAATTGATATAGGCATCGTACGGAGTTCCGTATGGATTGAAATACTTGTGAACGTCGCCATCGGCAAACCACTTGGTACACATGTAGTAAAAATGGTCGCTGGTTTGAAGTTTCAGCCAATCGTTGTGCAAAACACGAAGCTCGTCTTGAACATGCCCATTGTTGCCCGAAGTTGAAATCAGCATTTCATTTACCGTTTTGGAATATTCGAGCACATTGTTCATGGTTTCGCGCAAGCTGTACAAAGTATCGAAGGCATCGTCTTGCAAATCGTTTCCGAGCCAAGCAGTGAGATCGCGTTCTTCGTCGGCCCACGAAATGGGTTCGGGTACATGAACTGCAGCAACTGGTTGCAACAAACGGGTCAATTCGCTCGGCGTATTGAAAGTGAACGGACTATTTGCAAAAACCATTCGAGGCAAAGCACGCATAAATTCAAAAATGCCTGTTTCGGCCCATTGATGTTCACCAAATGTTTCATAATCCATAAAAAGATTTACCACTTCTTCGCGCTGATCGATTTGATTGAGCCAATCGACAAATTTTTCGGCAGTAAGAGGCCATCCTTCCCAGCTACGCTGCGAAAAGCGAAAAGCAATATCGTCGCTAAGTTGGAAATTTTTGAGCAATAATTTCAATTTGGGATTAGCAGCATTGCAATACATGTAGTTAGGACTTTTCCAACCCAAAATATGCTTTGCACCTTCGGTGAGCATGGTATCGAAGCCCATATCGTACACCATTTGTCCAATTTCGTCAGAATAAATCAACTCGGTATTTCGAAACGACGAGCTTTTGTAGCCAATCAATTCGCTAAGTAGCTGTTGCTGCCGATTCACCTGCAACGCAAATTCTTCGTCGCTGCGCAAAGCAGCAAGCGAATGACCATACGTTTCGGCAATAAATTCGACACATCCAGTATCGGACAAAGCTTTAAAACTTTCAATTACCTGTGGAGTGTATTTGCTAAATTGCTCGAGAGCCACCCCCGATATGGAAAAACTCACTTTGAAGCTTTGTCCAAATTCATTAATGAGATCGAGCAACAATTTATTCATTGGGATGTAGCATTTTTCGGCTACTCTTTGCATGATATAGCGATTTTGATAATCGTCGAAATAATTGTGGTTGTTGCCTATTTCGAAAAAGCGGTAATTGCGGAGCCTGTATGGCTGATGAACCTGAAAGTAAAAACAGATTGAACGCATAATCAATTAAATAAGTTGTTGATAAATATTCAAAACCGAAGCAGCAGCATTGTCCCATTTGAGCTGTTCAACCTCTTCGCGGCCAAAACGTGAAAACATGCGCGACAATCCTTGGTAGTTGAGCAAGCCATAAATACTGTCGGCCATGGCATCCACATCCCAAAAATCGACTTTGAGAGCATGATGAAGCACTTCGGCTACCCCCGATTGGCGCGAAATAACCACCGGCACGCTGCTGCGCATAGCTTCGAGTGGCGAAATACCAAAAGGTTCCGAAACACTTGGCATCACATACACATCGCTGTAAGCAAACATACGATCGACATCGCCGCCTTTCAAGAATCCAGTAAAGTGAAAGTTCTGTCCCATGCGGTATTTCGAAACCATGCGAATAATGCGTGGAAGCATATCGCCCGAGCCAGCCATCACAAAACGGACATTTTTGTCTTTCTGCAACACTTTGCGAGCAGCTTCCACAAAATAATCGGGTCCTTTTTGAAAAGTAACTCTACCTAAAAAAGTAACCACTTTTTCGGGAAACGGCTTATCGACTTTTTCCATCACCGGTGTTTGAAAAGCATCGGCACCATTGTAAACCGTAAACACTTTGTCGGGGTTGATTCCGTAGCGTTCAATCACAATTTGGCGGGTGAGATTCGAAACGGTGATAACCCTGTCGGCTTTTTCCATTCCTTCGCGCTCGATGTCGTAAACTTGCTGATTTACATTTTCGCCCGACCGATCGAACTCGGTTGCATGAACATGAACCACTAAGGGTTTCCCACTTACCGTTTTAGCAGCAATGCCAGCCGGATAGGTAAGCCAATCGTGAGCATGAATCACATCAAATTCGTTCGATGCGGCAATTCCACTTGCAATAAGTGCATAGCGCGAAACCTCGTAAAGCAAATTCTGTCCGTACGAACCGCTAAAAGTGTAGCGATGCGAAAAAATACTGTTGTTGCTGAATTCTTCTTTCAGCTTTTTCATATCGGTTTTGGAATATTCCACTGGTCCCACATACGGTATAATATCGGAAGCAACAGTCATGTAGCGAATTCGTTTCCAAAACTCGCTGTATTCCGATTTTTCTAAATCGACTGTAACATCCGAAGCATTCATCAAATTGATGAGGCTGGTGTCTTCGTCGCCATAAGCACGCGGAACAACAAAAAGCACATCGGCTTTAAGCCGCGCCAGCGAGCGAGTAAGACCAAAGCACGCTGTTCCGAGCCCACCAGTGATGTGCGGAGGAAATTCCCAACCAAACATTAATACTCTCATAGGGCTTTTCCTGATTGTTGCAGTTGGTCGAGCATTGATTTAATTCTAATAATTTCGGCAACGCTCCATGCTTGCGAAATAGCTCCCCCAGCCTTGTGAGGTGGATCGCCACTGTAAACTTCGCTCACCGAACCAACACCATGTTCGAAAATAGTTTCTTCGAGTCCGTCGTAAATAGCTTGAATGTGAGGCATGCCTTCTTTACCATATATTTTCAAATAGCCTTCGGCATAATGTCCGAGCAACCACGGCCACACAGTTCCCTGATGGTAAGCCAAATCGCGGTTGCGGATAACACCTTCGTAGGCACCTTTGTAAGAATGATCTTTGGGAGATAAAGTGCGCAAACCACGTGGAGTAAGCAATTCCTGACGAACCTTTTCGAGAATAAGTTGCCTTATTTTTTCGCTTAAAGGCGAATAGGGCAACGATGTTGCAAACACCATATTGGGCCTAACACTCCAATCTTTGAAATCGCCATCGCAATAATCGGCCAAATAGCCTTTGTCTTTGTTCCAAAATGTTTCTTTAAATGATGTCGAGATAGAATTTCCAACTGGTTGCCAAGCAGTTACAAACAATTCATCGTTAGCATTTCCAGCCATTTCGAGCGAAAACATGATTGCATTGTACCACAACGCATTTATTTCGACTGGCAATCCACCACGCTGCGTCACTGGCTTACCATCAACAATTGCGTCCATCCAAGTTAGGGCTTTGCCTGGAATAGAAGCATAGAGCAAACCATTTTCCTGCATTCCAATTCCGTGCACTTTGCCATTGCGCAAACCGTTGAGAATTATTTTCAAAACCGGACCGTATTCGTTCCAAATAGCCGACTGAGTTTCGGCACCCGAGAGTGCATATTGTTGCAAAGCCCAGAAAAGCCACAGAGGTGCGTCGATTGAATTGAATGCAGCAGCGTCGCCATGACCAACATTTGGCAGCAGCGGACCGTTCATATCGAGCAAAAGTGTATCGATAGCCGATTTAAATAGCTTTTTCTGCCCGCGGGCAAGTGTAAGTCCGGGAAGCGAAATAAGTGTATCGCGTCCCCAGCGCCCAAACCAAGGGTAACCCGCCACCACTTCAGTTTTGCCATCGCGAACCACAATAAACTGATCGGCCGAATTGCTAAGGCAATTTTCGAAATTGTTGCGTGGAGTTCGCTTTGCAAGTTCACGGGCAAACAATCGACCCAAATTGCGAGGTTCGGTTTCGCTGGTTCCAACCGACAAAATCAGCGATGTACCTTTTATGATGTCAATTTCGAAATAGCCAGGAGTAAATAAGTCTTCGTGACCTTCATATCCGCGCTCGAGATCTTTGATGTATTCGAAATTGTTGAACCAATCGGGCACATGCACATACTCGGCATCGCGCGAAAACTGAAAATGCAAATAGCTGTATCCCTGATACATACGGGTTTTAATTCCACCTTTAATATTGGTAAATTTGCGTTCAACAAAAGCATTTGCTTTGCTCAGTTTGTGACGCGAACGATAAGCCATAAACGGACGCAGACGAAGCCGTGTAGGACTATGGGCATCGAGCAAAGTGTAGCGAACAAGCATACGGTCGTCGGATGCAAGCAGCAATTCCTTTTTCAGATGCACACCACCAACCCTGTAATACAGAGCTGGAATAGGTTCGGAATCGAAATCGACAATATACTTATGCCCACGTGGCGACCATGTATCGGGAAAGCGATGCAAAGCCAAGTTGAATTCGGCATCGTGCTGAATAATGGTTTCGTCGAGGCTCGAAAGAAGTACATGTAATTCGTCG
>DYON01000165.1 GCA_020720525.1 Acetofilamentum sp. | reverse complement strand
CTGATAGTTGCGTTTTGAAAAACGGAATTTTCGAAAACTTTCGGACGGCAGTGAATTCGATTGTTAAATGAAATGAACAGAATTATAAATTATGTCGGACAATAGTATTTTTTATAGAATTTCAGACCCTAATTAAAGCTGATTGTTTGATGCTTTTTTATCGATTCGGTTTTTGATTTTTCCCATCAGATCGTGGTAATTCACCATAAAGACACCAACAAGGATTACCAGAATAAAGGCTGTATGAACCAAGCCCAAGGTTTCGCCATCCCCAATTCCCCAAAGAGTTGATACAACAGGCATGAGGTAGGTGACCGATGCAGCAAAGAGAATGTCGGTCATCTTAATGAGATGGTAATACAATAATAGCGCAATGGCGGAGCCGAACAAACCAAGAATGGACATGTATGCAATTCCGGGCCACAATTCGGGTTGGTGAATCAGCTGCGAAACTATTTCGGTTTGAGAAGTAAGATAAAATATTGCAACCAGTCCTGGCAAGAAAAAAGCAATTGAAACCATTGGAAGAGTTGGTACTTCGTTGAGCCAACGTTTGATCAGATTGATATTGAAAGCATACAGAATTGTTGCCAACACTATATACGAGGCGTATCCAAGATTGAAATTGAGCGATTTTCCACCAGCAACCGCCATGAGCCCAACCACACCGGCAATTCCGACTATGACTCCTCCAACACTGAGCCAACGCGCTTTGTAGCCAAAGAAAATGAGACCAATAATAAGAGTGAACAAAGTGGTTGTGCTGTTCAGAATTCCCGCTACATAGCTTTCGATGCCTGTTTGAGCTTGCGCAAAAAGAAAAGCCGGAACCGCATTTCCGATGATGCCCGAAAGAGTCAGCAATAAAATGGTTTTCAGCTTCAGTCGGAAAAGGTAATAAATGGCTGGAATAAACAGAACCACAAAAGCCGAAAACATCCGCCATGCTGCAACCACATCGCTGGGAAAGTATTCGAGCGATTTTTTCATGAGAATAAACGACGATCCCCATGTAAAAACAAGAAAAACCATGATGGCTAAAGCCAAATACTTACCAATTTTGAAATGATTGTTCATCAAATTACATCCATTTTCGGCGTCTGAAATACCAAAGGAGAAAAACCATAATGAATATCATGAGTCCCACAATCATAAAGAAAGCATATGGATGATTGCCAAATGGGAGATTTACATTCATTCCATAAAGCCCAGTGAGAAATGTGAGAGGAAGAAGGGTGGTGCTGATAAAAGTGAGCATTTTCATAATCTCGTTGGTGCGGTTGGCCTGCATCGAGTCGAAAGTTTTGCTGTAACCCTCAATCAATTCACCATCGTCTTCGATTAAATCCCATATTTTTTGGTAGTAGTCGAGTATATTGCCCCAGTATTCTTCCATGTTTTCGACATAGCCTTCTACTTCGCCGCTTTCAAACTTGTGGAACAATCGGAGTTGAGGTTTAAATGTTGTATTTAGTAGAATAATGTTTTTTCGCGTGATCGATATTTTCTCAATGCTTTTTTCGGCTCTGCGGCTAAACATTTCTTTGTTGATGACTTCAATCTCGTGATCGATGCGCTGCAAAAGCACTTGAGTTTCTTTCATCAATTTTTCAAGAATTCGATACAGCAAAGCATCGGAAGTTCCAATAATATCGTCGGTGCGTTTTTCTTCGATGGCTTTTTTTGTTTCGTGAAACAAATCGCGAATTACCCAATGCGAATTGCCAATGGTGATGATGAAATCGCGGCCCCAAAAAATCTTTGCTTCCTTCACTTTGATAAAGCGATTCACTTTATCGAAATAGGGAAAATGAAGAATGAGAAAATAATAATCGTCGTAAATATCGATTTTCGATCGTTGCGATCGGGTTTTACAATCTTCGATGTCGAGAGGGTGGAAGTGAAATTGCTCACTTAATAAATTCAAGTCTTCATCCGAGGGATAAAGAATATGTAACCATTTTACAGTACCAAGCCTGATCTGTTCAACCATAGGCCTACCTCCTTTCTTTCGTTGATTGTGAACTACATTCCAGTGAATTTTGAGCAAAGGTAAGTAAATTTGTTCAGAGAGGTGGCTATTTTATTTAACGTCGAACAGCACAATTTTTTCTAAGTTTGCACTTTATTATTGATAAATGTTCACTATGCGTCTCATTCATCTTCTTTCGTTCGTGTTGGTTTTTCAGTTGGTAGCCAGTGCTCAGATTCCGTATTCCGAAAAATACCCCAACGGAACCATCAAAGTAAAAGGCCGTATGTTGCCCGATAGCTCTAAGATTGGAATTTGGAAGTTTTACTTCGATTCGGGTACATTGAAGTTGGAAGGCGAATATGCCGATGGCAAAGAAGTAGGAACTTGGAAATTTTATTATCCCAATGGCGATTTATGGAAAAGCGAATCGCGGGTTGATGGTTCAGTGAACGCCTATTATTACTTTCCCGATAAGCCTGAGTATTCGGGTTCGATGAAAAACGGAAAAATGCATGGTGCTTGGGAATATTGGTGGGAAAATGGTAATAAGCAATCCGAACAATTCTACAACGAAGGGCAGCGTATTGCTCAGTGGAAATATTGGTACGAAGATGGTCGCGAGTGGAAAATAATCAGCATGGAGAAAGGCCCCGTTACTATTCTCGATACCACTGGTCGCAAGTACGAAGAATGGCAAGTCGAAAGTGGTTTGCGCAACGGAAAATACAGCAAATACGATTTTTGGGAAACGGTGCTCGAAGAAGTCGATTACAAAGACGATGTGCGCAATGGTAATTATAAGCTTTATCATGGCAACGGTAAAATTGCTTCCGAAGGTCAATACCTCAACGATTCTAAAATAGGTACATGGAAGTATTTTTACCAAAGTGGAAGTAAGTGGAAAGTGGTGAAAATCGATTCGGGTGCTTGCCAGTCGTGGTACGAAGATGGTTCGAAATTCGAAGAGTGGACCAATTCAAAAGGAGTTCGCGAAGGTTTGTATCGCTCGTGGTATCCCAATGGAAAAGTGATGGAGGAAACCTATTACAAAAACGATCGCCGCGAAGGCAAAAGTGTTGTATATCACGACAATGGCAACAAAAGCTTCGAAGGGGTTTATTTGCACGATTCGCTTAATAGCTATTGCCAATGGTGGTACAAAGATGGAAAGACAGAGATGGAAGGCAAGCTCGAAATGGATAAACACGATAGCTCTTGGCGCTTCTATTATCCAACCGGAAAACTTGGCTCCACCGGCGATTTCGAAAACGATTTGCAAGAAGGCGAATGGACTTATTTTTATGAAACAGGCGAAAAATGGCGACAGGGCAGCTATATTAAAGGTAAACGAAATGGATTGTGGATAGCTTGGTTCGAGAATGGCGCCAAACAACGCGAAGGTTCATTTCTCGACGATAAAGAAGATGGTCATTGGATTAGCTGGTTCGAAAATGGAGGCGTCGAAAACGAGGGCTATTTTGCCAAAGGAATTATGAATGGCGAGTGGAAAGGCTATTACAAAGATGGTTTACTTCGCTACGAAACGGCTTACAAAAATGGCGTAAAACATGGTCACGATGTGTTTTATGTGCAAAATGGCAACAAACTTTACGATGCCACTTATGCAAATGGAATGAAAAATGGTTTCTGTACCGAATTTGGCGAAACTGGAAAACCCATCGAAGAAGGACGCTATTCGATGAATGTGAAAACAGGTCAATGGACATTTTACGACAAATACGGCTCGAAAATCAGGGATCAGTTTTTCAAAAATGGTAGGCCCGATGGAAAAGTGATTGAATATTTTGCCAATGGAAAAGTAGCTTCAACTGGCTACTACGACGATACCAAGCGGGTAGGGCAGTGGGTTTACAACGATAAAGACGGTAAGGTCATCTACAAAGTATTTTTCGACAGCAATGGCAAGAAAATAAAAGAATGGCGACCAGAAACGCCAGCCGATTAGAACCCTTTTCGCTCTTTTTTTTCTTCTTTTTTTCGCTCGGTTTCTTGAGCTTCAATTTCGGATAAGATGTTGCTGAATTCGTCGAGCTGTGCTCCCTGCAATTGGGTGATTAAAGTTACACCCTGAATTTTTTTGAGCGCGCTTTCCCACAAAGCAACTTTTTTTTGGCTGGACGATTCGGTAAAAGCAATGAAAAAATCGACCGTTGAAAGCTTGGGGACTAAAAGAACATTTTCGTTGCGATTGCTTACAATTGCAATATCGTCGTGGCTTGGGCTCGTAAACAAGGCAAATTCGTATTCCGATTTAAGCTTTTTGTGAAACCACAGAAAAGGTGGTTCCTGTGCAAAATTGTATTGCAAATCGTTGTTGATATGCCAAATAAATCGGTAGTCGCGCATTGGAGCGCATACTGCAAGTACAGCAATATCGGAATAGGCAACTATATCAAGCGTTATTTTTGCGGACATAGCGTTTTTCTTGTTGATGAACAATAATAATACTTATTTCGTAGAGCAGATACAATGGAATGGCAACCAGAATCATGGTGAAAGGATCGGTTGTTGGAGTGATAATTGCCGATAAGCTTAGCCCAACCACCAAAGCATGTTTGCGGAATTGTTTTAGCATTTTTGAGCCAATAATGCCAATTTTCGCCAAAACACTCATAAGTACGGGAAGCTCGAACAGCAAACCCGTGAGAAAAATACTCGACGAAAAAACGCTCAAATACGAGCCTAAGGTGATGGTGTTTTTTACCGAATCGCTGATGGTGTAGTTGCCTAAAAAAACCACACTTAAAGGAGTGATAATGAAATAGGCAAAAGCCGATCCAAGCAGGAACAGGAAAATGAGAATCAAAGCACTTCGTTTCACAATTCGGCTTTCGTTGGCATAGAGAGCTGGTTTTACAAATAGCCAAAGTTGAAATACAATGAAGGGCATCGAAATTACAAATCCGGTCAAAGCCGACAGGGTAATATGAGCCATGAACTGGCCTGCCAATTGTGTATTGATAAGAATGAAGTCGATGCTAACAGCTTCGCCCGAGCCAAATCCGAAAAATGCGCTTAAGTCGGTAAGCCACTGGTAGGTGATAAAATTGGGGTCGAGCAGCGCCAACAAAAAATGGTCGAACAGAATTTCGCGAAACGAAAAAGCGACTGCGAAAAAGATGAGAAATACAATTACGCTACGAATCAGGTATTTGCGCAATTCGTTTAAGTGATCCCAAAAACCCGGCTCGTTGTTTTCCATCGGCCTGTTGAACAACTATTATTCTTTGGTTTCGGTAGGTTGGTCCGATTCTCCTTTGCTGGCATTGCGAAATTCGCGAACACCTTTTCCGAGGCCACGCATAAATTCGGGAATTTTCTTACCTCCGAAAAGTAGCAGCACAACAACGGCAATAACTACAATTTCGGGAGTTCCGAGCATGCCCATTCGATTGATGATAATGTCCATGACTATTCAGTTTGATTACAAACCTACGATTTTTTTTTGGTTTGTTGAATTTATTCTTTTTTTTCAATTCATTTATGTCCGATGAAAAACTTGATTTTAATCATCAATCTCAATGTTGGTGAAGTTGCACAAATGAAAGGTGGGTTGGTGGGCGGACAAGCGATAGGATTTGGCGACGTTTTTTGTGTAAAGCAATCTATGCTGAACTTCGAAAATTGATTAGATTTGTAAGATGATTGATTTGAACGAAAAATATAAATTTCCTTCAGAGTTCGCTGAGTTTATCGGACACGAATATGCATGTTCGACTTCCGATACTCACAAAAAAGTGAACGGGCAGTTTTTTACGCCTAAACTCATTGCCGATTTTATGGGGAATTTAGCCGTGCCAAAATCGAATCAAATTTCCATTCTCGACCCAGGTTGTGGTACTGGAATTTTAGTTACTACTCAGCAGTAAATTAACAACAAATTGTTAATAAAAAAGATTTTGCAA
>DYON01000164.1 GCA_020720525.1 Acetofilamentum sp. | reverse complement strand
CCGCAACCACATCGTTTTCGTTAAAAAGGATTTTTTCAAGAACTCCATCCACTGGCGAAGGCACTTCGCTATCCACTTTATCGGTAGCAATTTCCACAAGCGAATCGTCTTCGTTGATAGTATCGCCAGGTTTTTTCATCCATTTGGTAATGGTGGCTTCTATAACGCTTTCGCCCAGCTTCGGCATAACTATATTGAATGTGCTCATAATGAAGCATTGAAGTTTAATAATTGATGTAAAATTACGACGATTTAAGTCAGCTAAACGACTATTCTGATAAATATCATTAACGACCCAGCGAACGGAAAGCCTTCAATACAATTTGGATATCGTTCCAAACCTTGTAATCGCGCGCATACAACACATTCAAGTTGTCGATGGTAACGGGATTGTCGATGAGCTTGCGTACAAAATCAACTGGATTGAGAATTCCTTTTTTCAATTGTGGAAGCTTGTGGTCGAGCGGAATAGTTTGATTGAAGCCAACCCACGATCGCAGCCCAAATAGAACCCTGAAAATATTCAGCAAAAATCCGATGGGACGTCGCATCACAAAAACAAATAGAGGCGAAAACAAAAGAAGTGCAATCGACAAATTCAAATCGAACAAACGTTTGCGCCTTAGATTTTCGGCTCTCGAAATATTGTTGATGTTGTAAACATAGTAATCGCCCGGATGGTTGATGTTGTTGCTACCTATTATATAAAGACTTTCGGGCGGAGCAATTTTAAATTCGATATGTTTATGCGGAAAACCCGACATAATGCTGATGATGTCGTGCGATGGAATGCTTTTCGAGCAAAAAACAATCTCGTTGATTTTGAAAATTTCGACAATTTCGTGAAGTTGCGACAAATGACCATAAGGCTCGCCAACAAACTCAGCATCGTTTGGTACAACAAAGTGAAGATACGACATATCGAGTCCCACTTTGTCCATAATCTGTTTCACACGAAGAGCTTCGTCGGTTTCGCCAACAATAGCAATGCGCTTCGCCTGTGTTCCGGCGAACGTCATTCCATTGAATTTCAATAAATAAAAAAACAAGCGCGACAAGATATAGAACACAAGCGTCCAGGCAGCACCAAGCAAAATAATAGCTCTTGAAAATCTATAAGTTTCGGGCAGCAGCGAATATCCAATCAAAATAATTGCAGAACCAATCACAACGCTTTGAACAATTTTGGTCAGTTTCACAGGTTTATCGTAACCTCCATTCAAAAAAACGCTGGTAATCCACACAAAGGTGTAAGCCGCCAAACCGAGATGCAAAATATCGGGTGGAAACTGCCCGCCATTGGGGAAAATAATTTTGTGTTGCCAAATGTTAGAGATAACAAACAATCCAGCACCAATAGCCGAAATATCGAAAACTGGAAGAAAAATTCGTTTTAGAAAGCGAGCCAGCAGAGCCAAACTGGCTCTAAAATATATAGCAATTTTAATAATAAAAAGAAACAAGCGCAGTTTTTCGCGTGCGTAGTGTTTGCGCGCAAAAATCATCATGGCATTGTAAAAAACAAACACATAATTAGCGCTGCTTTTTTTGGTACTCTCGCCTTTGTAGTGAATAATTCTGGTTTCAGGAAAATAGTAATTCTTGTATCCAGCCTTCAAAATACGATAGCTGAGGTCGATATCTTCGCCATACATAAAAAAATCTTCATCGAGCAAACCCGTTTTATCGAGAGCTTCGCGCCGCAAAAGCATAAATGCACCACTGAGAACATCGACCTGATGAACTTGTTGCTTGTCGAGATAGGTGAGATGGTATTTTCCGAAGCGTTTCGATCGAGGAAACAACGACGATAATCCAAAGATTTTGAAGAACGACACTTCGGGAGTTGGCAATCCGCGTTTCGATTCGGGCAAAAAGCGACCTTTTCCGTCAACCATCATCACGCCAAGCCCGCCAGCATCGGGAGTTGCATCCATAAAATCGACCACTTTGCGGAAGGTACTTTCCTCCACCACCGTGTCGGGGTTGAGCAACAACACATATTCGCCTTGGCTTAGCTTAATTGCCTGATTGTTGGCTTTTGCAAAACCCAAATTCACTTTATTGTCAATCAGAATGGCATTGGGAAACTTTTGCTTTGTCATGGCTACCGAACCATCAACCGAGTTGTTATCGACCACAAACACTTCTGCATCAATTCCTTTCAATGCCAAATACACCGAAGTGAGGCATTGTTCGAGAAAATGCTCGACGTTGTAGTTGACAATTACGATTGAAAGTTTCATTGGTGCAAATGTATGAAATTAGCAAAAACAATGAAGCCAAATACAAGAGACGGCAATCGTATGAAGAAAGCCATAAATGCTTTAGTGAGGAAGGAACAACTCAATTGTATTGTCTTAAATTCTCAGAAAGGCAAGTCGTCGTCTTCGCTTATGGTGAGGTCAATTGGATTGGTCGATTTGTTTGGAGTTGCATCTTGCGAATAGTCGTAATCGGGCAAGCGGTCTTGCATATCGCCACCAGCTTTTTCGACTTTCCAAGCTTTCACGCTGGTGTACCAACGCCCATTGTACTCGCGGCTTTCGATATCGGCTTCCACCTTCACATCGTCGCCAGATTTCACTGCAAATTGTTCAACCTTATCGCCAAAAATGGTGATGCAAACTTTTTTGGGATACTGACCAGGAATTTCAAGAATAAAATCTTGACGTTTCCAAGTTCCGTTTGCTCCCTGCCCGCTTGCTACTTCGAGCACCTGAATTATTTTACCTGCTAATTCCATAGTTGTATTTTTTGAGCAAAGATAATAAAATGGGAGACAGTTTCTAATTTGGATTGGTGTTTTTATCTTCTAAAACACCACACTATGCAATCGTGCGGTAGCTGGAGAATTATTTTGTTGAATTTATTGTCGGACACATTGCAGACGATTGCATGGTGTCTGCAACAAACACCTCAAAATGGGAGAGCTAAATCGATTTTAGTGTGATTTTGGAGATGCTATAAACAGCAAAATCAATATTCACAAACTGGTATCGAGCGTTGGTACATTGCAATAGCCAACAATAAAATAAATAAGATTCAGTTTTTTAAATTTATTATATTTGTCGAAAATCGAACAACATGCTTACCGAACTCAACAGCATTAAAAAATTGTCGCTTCATTTGGAAGGCAAATCCAACTTAAAGCAAGATATTTACACCAACACATTCAATGCCCTTTCGCTTATCAAAAAAGAGGCAGAATTCATGGTAAAAGATATGCGCAGTAGCATGATGAATAGGAAGCGAGTTATTCCACTTGAGATTAACGACCGCAGCGATTTCGAATTTGAAATGAAGTTTGGCGGCGATGTTCTGATATTCTTCATGCATAGCAATGTATTCGATTTGGGCATTCATCACGAGCAAATGCGAACACATTATTTACGCGAAGACCCCAATCGCAGGTTTTGCGGAATCATTCATATTTACAATTTCTTGTCCGATTCGTTCAAATACCAACGCATGAACGATTCGGGAATTTTAATTGGTCGCGTTTTCATCAATATCGACAATCATTTCTTTATTGAAGGACGGCGCGAGATGAATCAGGTTGGAATAAGTTTCGAGTCCGATAAAATCAGTTCTGCCAAAATCAGAAAAATGCTCATGGCTTCTATTCTACACACCATCAACTTCGACCTGCCTTCGCCACCATTCGAAGCCATACAAGAAGTGAATGTAATGGACTTTGCAAGCACTCTTGATCAAATGCAAATTAAAACCAGTAAAAAGCTGGGATTCAAGTTCAAAGCAGAAGAAGGGAATGTTTTCTAAAAAAAAAAGTAGAAAATATTTTGCAGATAAAAAAAATGTATTAATTTTGCAGTCCCAAAACAATGGCCCGTTCGTCTAGTCGGCCTAGGACGCCAGGTTTTCATCCTGGAAATCAGGGGTTCGAATCCCCTACGGGCTACATAAATTGAAAAAAAATGGCAAATCATAAGTCATCATTGAAGCGCATACGCAGCAACAACACGAAGAAAATTTACAATCGTTACTACAGTAAGACGATGCGCAATGCCATTCGCAAGTTCAGAAGTTTATCTGAAAAAACTGAAGCATCGGCAACCTTTGTTTCGCTTATTTCGCTTATCGACAAAAATGCCAAGCGCGGTATTATTCACAAAAACAAGGCTTCGAACCTGAAATCGAAACTCACGAAAAAGCTCAACGCTCTATAATATTCAAACCCGCTTCGAGCGGGTTTTTTTATGCCTTTAAATTATTCGCGTCGCAACAATTGTAATTTGCCATGCAACAAACTAAGTGGCTATCTAAATTTCGAATAGCTCACAAAACCATAGCCGATCGATGGCATCGATTTTTCTTACTGCACATTCATAATTTCATACCTTTATGGAATAATTTTGAACAATGAACACCAATCACTCCTTGCTGATTCTGCCAGACGATAAAGCCTGCAAAACAAAATCGTTCGAAATTCCTGATGTTCAAAACGGCTATATCTGGCATCACTTTTTCAAGCCGAGCGAAGATGAGCTAAAAGCACTTCCCGAAGTATATGGACTGAATTCGCTGTCGATTGAAGACTGCATGGACGATGATCAAATTCCAAAAATTGAATCGTTTGCCAACTATACCCATATTTTATTCAACACATTTCACGACGAAGGAAATGGCTGGTCGGCCGAAGAGGTAAATATCTTCATTAGCAAAAGCTTTCTCATATCTGTAACCCGCTCCGAAGCATTAAATAGCGTGATTGCAAAAATGGCAGAACGAATTGCAACTTCAGATTCTGGCAATTGGAGAAGTGGACCATCGTGGCTTTTGCATTTACTGCTCGATAAAATTGTGGATGAAAAGATGATAGCATTGGAAGTTCTCGAAGACGAATTAGAAGCACTCGAAGGAAATCTCATTATCAACAGTTCTAGTCTCGATTTTCAAAGAATTCAAAAACTCCGCAACTCTTTTGTTTCGCTTCGAAAAAGCCTATTTCATGAACGAGAAATTTTATCAAAAATAATTCGCAACGACACCGATTTTATCGATTCGAACTCGCTATACCTATTTCGCGATATTAACGACCATGCAATTCGTCTTTTCGAGCAAGCCGAATCGTGCCGCGATGCAACCAAAAGCTTAATTGAACTTCATCTGGCAATGGCAAATAACCAGATGGCAATAGCAGCCAACAACACCAATAAAACAGTTAGGCGGCTCACTTTTATCACCACCATTTTCATGCCTTTGACCCTTATTGCAGGAATTGGTGGAATGTCGGAATTCACCATGATGACTGGCTTTGAAAATTGGCAAAAATCGTATTCAATTTTAATGGTAATTCTTACAATAATGGGATTGCTGAGCTATTTTTGGTTGAATAGGATGGATAGGGAAAAATAGCTTTTAACAAACTGTTTTTGCACTAGCAGCAGTAATCGACCAAGGCTCGCAAATCGCGTACTTGCGAAATATACTTTTTCACTTCTTCGTGAACAGGATGTGTTTGGTATATTTTCAGTGATTATTCATTCTCGAATGTGCAAAACAAAGCCAAATCGTATGCAGCGGCATCGTTTGTAATGTTGATTCCACATTCAATGGAAAGTAAACCAACAATTTTGCCTTACATCGACAAAAGTCGCCTGCGTGCTTCAATCAGGTTTACGCTTTTACTTTTTCCAAACGCGTTTTCATGAAAATTCCAGAGAACAATATGCTTAATCATGCTTCATTTTTTTTCGAGAGCATTATATTAGATAAAACCTTTTATTACAAGCAAAAAATTGGGAAAATTTCTAATTTTGAAGTGGTAGATGTAGGGGTGGTGGAAATGGTGGGGTGGGATTGACAATCAATCTATTTATATAATTACTCGTAATGTTAAATATCCGCCTATATTCTAAGTAATATATTATCTTTGCCCCATGATTTCCTTCAGCTCTCTCTCCTC
>DYON01000521.1 GCA_020720525.1 Acetofilamentum sp. | reverse complement strand
TTAATTGTTAATTATTAATTGTTAATTATTAATTGTTAATTATCAATTATTAATCAATATTTTAATATAATTTACATAATATAACCAATTAATAATTAACAATTAATAATTAACAATTATTTAGAATTGGATTTATAGTATTTTATCATTTTCGGGATTACGGTAGCTATGTCGCCATTGATAACGTAGTCGGCAATGCTGTTGATTGGGGCTTTGGGGTCGTTGTTGATGGAAATGATGATAGCCGATTCTTCCATTCCCGCACGGTGTTGCACTGCTCCTGAAATGCCGCAAGCAATGTACAGTTTCGGGCGAACAGTTACTCCGGTTTGACCAATTTGGCGTTCGTGTTCGGTATATCCGGCATCGACCGCAGCGCGCGATGCGCCTACTTCGCCGCCCAAAACCGAAGCCAACTCGTAAAGCAATTTGAAGTTTTCTTTCGAGCCTACTCCGTAACCTCCGGCTACTACTATGGGTGCGCCTTTGATGTTTACTTTGCTCTTTTCGATGTGTCGTTCAATTACTTTAACTACAAAATCGGTTTCGTTTACGTAGTTTTCGAGTTGAAGATGGATAATCTCGCCTTTGTACTTTTCGTTGAAAATTTCTTTTTTCATAACGCCTTCACGCACAGTTGCCATTTGCGGGTGCATATCAGGATTGATGATGGTGGCAATGATGTTTCCACCAAAAGCCGGACGAATTTGATACAACAAATCTTTATAGATTTTGTTGTCTTTCTTCACTTCGTGGTCGCCAATTACAAGGCTGGTGCAGTCGGCAGTAAGTCCGCAACGAACGGCAGAAGCTACACGTGGAGCCAAATCTCTACCAACGGAACTTGCTCCAAACAACACGATTTGCGGTTGCTCATCTTGCAAAAGTTTTGTAACAATGGCAGCGTGAGGCAAGGTTGTGTAAGGATACAAACGAGGCTCGTTGGCAACAAACAAATTGTCCACACCATACGGAAATACTTGTTTTTCAATTCCTTCCAAGCTTGCACCAATAACAACGGCTTCGAGTTTTACTTTCAATTCTTCTGCCAGTTTTTTCCCTTTCGAGAGAAGCTCAAGACTGACATCGACTACTTTGCCGTCTTCAATCTCGCAATAAACTAATACGTTTTTCATTTATTAATACTTTAA
>DYON01000163.1 GCA_020720525.1 Acetofilamentum sp. | reverse complement strand
TCCAATGAGACTAATGAAAAATCCGTAGCTCACCAGTACCTTTCGAATTTGTTTTACACTGGCTCCAAGCGAATAGAGTGTCGATAAATCTTTTTGTTTACTTAATATAACGAGTGTAAGAGTCGATATAATGGTGAAAGAAGTAATTAGAAGAATCAGAGACAGAATTAGAAAAACAATAAGTTTTTCGCTTTTCATGATTTTGTAAAGTGCTTCTTCCTGCTCAATGCGATTTTTTACTACAAAATTGTCGCCAGCTAGTTGTTGAAGTTCTTTTTCGAGTTCGGAAAGCGAAGTGTTGGGTTTTGCTGTTACTTCTATTGCGGTAGAAATATTCTCATATTCGAGCAAATTGCGTGCTATGCGAATTGGTACAATGATGTATTTTTCATCGAAGTCTTGCTGAACCGAAAACATTCCGCCTGGCACCGCAACAGCTGTTTCGAATGCCGCTGAAATATCGGCCGATGCAGCTGCTGTGCGTTTTGGGCTGTAGAATGTAATGGGAGTAGAGTAGTCGTTCAGGTTTACCCCAAGCGAATAATAAAGTCCGGCGCCAATAAGAGCAAACGAAACACTGTCGTGCTCAATTTTTGAATTTCCATTTAGCATCAATGGTGCAAAACGCTCCTCGTATCCGCAATTGGGCGAAACGCCCTTGAGCATTGCAACTTGCTGACGGTCGTTGTAGCGAACCATACAAATATCTTCGACCACAAAACTCATATTGGCAACGCTTTCGAGAGCAATTATTCTTGAAGTGTCGATATCGCGATTTTGAAAATACTTTCCCGATACTGGCTCGATGCGAATATCGCTGTGAAAGCTGTTGAACATGCTGTTTACCATGCCTTCGAGCCCATTAAATGCCGAAAGGACAATGATGAGTGCAGCTGTACCAATGGCGATGCCCCAAAACGAAATCCCCGAAATAATATTGATGATACTAAACGACTTTTTTGAGCGCCAGTAGCGAAATGCCATCCAAGTTGTCCAGTTTTTGCGAGCCAAGGCTATTGTTTTAAGGCTTTGTCTATCTTCTCCATGTAATCGAGGCTGTCGTCGATGAAAAACTTCAGCTCTGGAATAATGCGAACTTGCTTTCCAATGCGATTTCCTAAATGCTTTCTGATTTCGTTGGTGCGAATAGATATATCTTGAAGCAACGATTCTTTGTCTTTTATAGCAAACAAACTAAGGTAAACCCGAGCAATGCTCATATCGGGACTAATACGCACCTGCGTAACAGTGATCATGGCATTGGGAAACCAGTTTTTGCCTTCCAAGAGAAATATTTCAGCCAAATCTTTTTGTATCAGCCGTGCCGATTTTTGTTGTCGAATGCTATCCATGATGCAAAGATAAAAATAATGGTGGAAAGAATTTATTTGCGCAACGCATCAGAGTTTATCACGCTGAAAGCGAGACTTCATCGCCTCATCGCCTCATCGTGCTAAGAGTTATCATTCTTTCACAACCATTTTCAAATCGAGCAAATTCATCGCATTGGGCTTTAGCCCTTTGATGCGCTTGTTGATAAACCGCACCGCCATGTCGTAATACAACACCACAACTGGCGATTGCAACATCACAATCCTATTCATTTTGGTATATAAAACATTGCGATCGCTGTCGCTGGTAGCTGCAATGGCTTTTTCGTACAGCTTGTCGTATTCGGCATTTGCAAAATGGGTGTAGTTGGGACCATTCGGCACTTCGTTTTTGCTGTAGAATAGACTTAGATAATTTTCGGCATCGGGATAATCGGCAATCCAGCTGGCGCGAAAAAAACCGGCTTTCGACTGCGACACCATTTCGCGCAGGGTGGCAGGTGGCACCACATCGAGTTTTATTTTAATGTTGATTTCGGCCAATTGCTGCTGAATGTATTCGCACAAATCTTGATAAGTTGCGGTGGTTTGCAACACTATTTCTGGCAAATTCTTTCCTTTGGCAAAACCAGCTTCGGCCAATAGTTGTTTTGCTTTTTCGGGATTGTATTCAAAATTGAACTGGCTGTCTTCGCTGTAGCCAGCAAGACCAGGCGGAATCATGCCATACAAACCTGGGTAGCCAATGTTGTTGCGCAAGTATCGCATCATTTTGCGTCGGTCGAAGCCATAATTTATTGCCAGTCGAATATTTTGTTCTTGCAATGCACTGATGGCACCAGCACTTTCTTTTTCAACCGAAATACCAAGATATTCGGTGTTTAAATATGGAATGCGCGTCATGTACATTTTGCTTTCGTGTTCGGGTTTTAGTTTCCCTTCAGCATCGAGAAGCACGTCTTTGTAGTTGGGATCGATTCCAGAAATCATGTCGAAATTGCCTTGCATAAATTCCATAAAAGCGGTTTGCTTTTCAATAATGAAGGTTACCACCACGCCATCGAGGTAGGGGAGTCGCTTTCCGACCGAATCGGTCTCGAAATAAGCGGCGTTTTTAAGCATCACCAGCTTGAGGCCTTCTTTCCAATATTTGAATTGAAATGGTCCTGTTCCCACAGGGTGATGCCCGAAATCTTTGCCATAGAATTCAACAGCTTCGTGCGGAACAACCGAACAATATTGCATGGCAAGCAAGCTCAGAAAAGGTGTAAATGGCTGTGTGAGTTCAATTTCAACAGTTGAATCGTTTGGAGTAGCAATTTTCATATTGTTGTTGCTGTTTCGCGCAACATTGTTCATCACCCAACGGCCAGGCGAGGCAGTTTTATCGTCGATGAGTCGTTGCAAACTGAAATTGACATCGGCAGCAACCACTTTTCGGTTGCTTTTGCCAAAAACTTCGCTTTCGTGAAAAAACACATCGTTGCGAAGATGAAAAGTATAAAGCAATCCGTTTTGCGAAATTTTCCAGCTTTTTGCAATGCATGGTTGCACATGCAACGAGTCGTCGAGCTGCACAAGCCCATTGAAAAGCTGATTCACTCCCCAAATATTGGCTTGGTCGCGAGCAAAAGCTGGATCGAGCGAGCGAATTCCAGCCGGTTCGTTGTAGCGAAATAGTTTGGTATCGTCGGGAATCGAATACCTGTTGCCGCACGATGCAAAAAAGAAAATAACAAAAAATAGTAAGAAAAAGTTTCGCATAGTTCTAATATTCAACAATTTCGCACACGCAGCGGAAACCAAGCCAGTCGCGCGGTCCAAAGTATTCGACTGTTTTTGAGTAATTGGTGGTTGTGTCTTTGTCTTTCCACGACATACCCACAGCAAGTTTATCGGTATTTGTAAGTTCGGCTACATTGTAAGGAATGTAAACAAAATCGAGATTTTTCTTTTGTGGAACAGCTTCGATGGTTGCACATTTTTCGCCCGCATACACCGCCTGATTGGTGAATGTGTTGTTGCCAAACTTCACCATAGCATAAGCCCATTCTTCGGGAGTTGGCAATCGGTATCGAATTTTTTTATAGTATTTACGTCGTTGTTTTTCGTTTTTGCTGTTTGCCGAATAAAAAAGCATTACCATATCGGTTCGCCATTGACAATACATGATTGCTTGATTGTATGATGCATTTACAACGGGGAAATTTTTATACGTTGGGCTGTTCAAGTATTCGTCCATATTCATGCTCCAACTCAAGGTCATTTCGTACGGAATTTTCATTTTGCTCGCTAGGTCTTTATCTATTCCACACAAGCGCATATATGTTCTGAAATTTTCCATCGAAATGCCGTAGGGTGGAATGTTTTTAAAACTATCGCGAAGTTCTTTGCTGTAGGCTACTTGCATAAATGATAGAAATTCTTTGTAATCGATGTTTTTTACTGGATTAACATCAATAAAAACACTGTCTTTAAGCCAAACTGTTCCAGGAGGCGATTCTTTCATTTTGAAAGGCGGTTTTGCGTCTTTGGGCAACGAAGCCATCGACAAATACAGAATTGCGATATATTTCAAGGCGAAAACCGTCATTGTTGCAATTTATTTTCTCATTGTTAATAAAAAACGAAGGTAAACATACCTTTTATTTATATGCAAATATAATTTTTTTGTTTCTTTGTTGCTGAAATCATTAAACTAAATTGATATGGCAAAAAGAACCATCGTAGCAATGCCTGGAGATGGCATTGGAAAAGTAGTTTTGGATGAAGCAATTCGCGTACTCTACGCTGCTGGCTTCGAAGCCGATTATGTAAACGGCGACATCGGATGGGATTTCTGGTGCAAAGAAGGAAATCCGCTGCCCGACCGAACCATCAAACTTCTTGAAGAGCACAAAATTGGCCTTTTCGGCGCCATCACTTCAAAGCCGAAAGATAAAGCTGCTTCCGAATTGGCTCCCGAATTGCGCGACAAAGGTTATACCTACTACAGCCCAATTGTAACGATGCGTCAGAAATTCGGACTCGATATCTGTATGCGTCCATGCCAAACACTCAAAGGCAATCCGCTCAATTTTGTTCGTCGTAATGCTGCTGGTGGAGTCGATGAGCCTGCAGTTGACGTGATGATTTTTCGCCAAAACACCGAAGGTTTGTATGGTGGAGTAGAGTGGACCAACCCTGGCGATCAGGTATATGATGCTTTGATGACTCATCCGCGTTTCTCGGTCAATTTTGGTTGGTGTCCGCGCGAAGAGCTTGCTGTTTCTACACGTATTGTTACCAAAAAGTTTTCTACCCGTATTATTCGTGCAGCATTCGAATATGCCAAAAAACGTGGCTTCGATAAAATAACTGTGTGCGAAAAACCCAATGTGATTCGCGAAACCTCTGGTATGATTCTCAAAATTGCTCAAGAAATGAGCAAGAATGAATATCCCAACATTTGGGTAGAAGATGTAAACATTGATGCCATGATGATGTGGCTGACCAAAAATCCTGAAAACTACCACGTAATTGTTGCCGAAAATATGTTTGGCGACATTGTTTCCGATGCATTTGCTGGTCTTATTGGTGGGCTCGGTTTTGCTACATCAGCACAATTTAACCCCGATTCGGGTGTAGCAGTGTTCGAGCCAACTCATGGTTCGGCTCCCAAATATGCCAATTTCGACACCTCTATCGTGAATCCGATTGCTATGATTATGTCGGCAGTAATGATGCTCGAACATCTCAACGAATTTGACATGGCCAATCGCATTCGCAAAGCTGTGGAAGAAGTTGTTGCTGAAGGAAAAGTTCGTGCTTACGATATGCTCAAACTCAAAGGAACTCCCGAAGTTTTTGCTCAAGGTGCAGCTTCTACTCACGAGCTTGCCGAAGCCATTATCGCAAAACTAAAATAACATTACCATGCAAAACATCGAGCAAAAATACATCGATCAGACCCACGAACTGTGGCCCGAGCTAGAATGGATTGCAGATGCAACACTGCGCATGCAAACAACCAACACTTGGGCGCTTGCTTTGCAAAAAAGTGTACTCACGCCCGACGATTTGCGCACGATTCCTTTTACCTTACTTGCTGGTCCCGACCTCAAAGTGAGTTTTATGGATCATAAACGTGCTGTTGTTCACATTGCCCGTGATGCAGGAAACAAATGTGGCGAATTTTTTCGCACCGACCTTCCTGTAAATATGGACATTCTTATTGCTGGTGCCATTCTTGCCGATGTGGGCAAACTTCTTGAATACGAGATGAAAGATGGTAAATCGGTTCAAGGAATGTATGGCAAATATTTGCGTCATCCTTTCAGTGGTGTTTCGCTTGCCGAGCAATGCGGTGTTCCGCCCGACGTTTGTCATATTATTGCTACTCATGCTGGCGAAGGAAATATGGTGAAACGTACAACCGAAGCTTTCATTGTTCATCATGCCGATTTTATGACATTCGAACCTTTCAAGGAACGATTGAAATAATGAAATGCTTATATATTAAAAAAGCTCTGCATTTGCAGGGCTTTTTTTTGTCTTATATGGCTCAGAAAGTTCTTCTTTAATTGAATATGAGCTCGTAAATACCTTCGCCCGAATCGCCAAAGGGGTAGTAAACTGCACGCGTTTCGTCGGGCGACATGCGATAATA
>DYON01000162.1 GCA_020720525.1 Acetofilamentum sp. | reverse complement strand
GAGTAGAGGTTTTCCATTCTCGATGCGCAGTTCGCACATATTGTAAATCTTGGTAGTAACCACAATTTTAATTATCTGTTTTTTCTCCATTTTGATTTTCAACAATCAACAGATAAACTCCAGATGGCAAATTGCTTACACCTGTGCGATGACATGATTAAAAAAGTTCTCCTTTAAAATCCTTCAGCGGAATTTCTAAATCAAGAAGTTCTACTTGAAAATTTTTACATGACTGAACGGGTGCAAAAAATTTACTGAATGATTTGCGGTCTTTAGTAATATATCCTTGTATATTCCTATTGAATAGTTGTGCTATCAATTTACAATCATCTTTAACTATATCCCTGCCAATTTCTTTTATTAGTTCTTTATCATTGAGTAAAATAGAATGAAACTCTCCTGCTATTTTACCATCGAAAAAGTCAAAAGGTATAATCTTTACAAACTCCAAAGGCAAATTAATAGGGTCATCTTTTACGGAGTACTCAGCGATAACTATTGATGAAAGATAAATCTCAATCTTCTTTTCTAAAAAATATTTAAAATAATCTTTTGCGTTTTGATGTAAATCATCATTGCTTTTGAGCAGCCGAATACAAAAAGAGGTGTCGAGTAAAATACTATCCATTTGCACCTCCTCTAATTTGTTCAAGCCAGCTATCCACATTCGGTATAGCATTCCAATTTACCGATGCTCTCTCGATTAATAAGTCCAATTTATGTTCATCATAGTTTGGATTATATGTAATGTAATCAATGAGTTTGAGGTCAAAGGGTTTGCCATCAGAAAGGTTTTGTTTGCCTTTTGCTCTAACACCATAAATTTTAAACAAACGCTTTTCACCTTCTAAAAGCTGTTGCTCCGAAGCACTAATAACTAATTTTCCATACTCCTTTGTCAAAAGATGAAAATTAGGATTGTTTCCTCCTTCTTCATTAACCTTCCCGTACAAAACAAACTCAGTTTCAATATGAGTAGCGGCAATTTTGAAGTAAGATGTGTCTTTATTGATTTTTAAAATGGGTTCTTTGGTTGATGAACTATAAAATGAAATTTCAAGATTCTTTTCTGCTGCTCTTCGTTGAAACTTATCAATAATTTCTGCTCTTTTATTGTCCAGAAAGTCAATATTCCCTCTGTTTTTTATTTCGGTGCTTAAACCATTAAAAAGCAGAACTCCTGAAATAGGCAGGTAAAACAAATTACGGGCAGAACCTTCTTCTATTTTGTAGGAAATGTGCGGACGTTCAGCTTTTTCGCCCATAGTTGGGTACAAAAAGGTTTCCACATCGCTGATAATTTCTTTTATCTCAGCAATGTCAACATCAATAGGTTTCAGAGGCTTATTGCCAACTGAACCATCAATTTTAACCTCTACGTAGCCTTGTTCTTCCACGATGCAAATTTACAATTTTAAAATCACAGTTCAGAGATTTCCTTCACACCCCAACCTCTCCCCTCCCCTCCCATCAAAAGAAGCAATTTCTCAATTCATCCCCACCAAACCTCTTTTAGTTTTCAAATATATAAACTTTTTGGGTTGGCTGGTAATATTTTTAGAAATATTTCTTTTTTCTTTCTCTTGGTGAGAGATTTTTGGTTTTGGGAATTCTTTTTTGGTGCTTCGCGGGTTTAGCAAGATGCGATGAATTGCGGATATATGGTGTGTTCTCATTCATGAGACGCGATAAATCGCACCTCTACGGGAACTACTTGCTCCCAATGAAAGACGTTGAAACGAATATGCAAGCCCAGCACTCAGAAGCATATCGAATGCCAATTGGTCGGCGAGCGACACACACCGAATAGAAATTCCACCCAAGGCCGAGAATGTCAACCGGAGCTGATTTCCTTCAAAAAGAAAATCGTGGTCGCATGGCAAAAAACGTCAGCCCATCATAAAATACAGATTTTGGTATTTGGTGGCACCGATGGAGTCGATATTCGACAAATCGACCTTACGATAACCAATGCGCGTTTCGGGGTGCAAATCGGGGTAATACCAATAAATAAGACTGGCCCCAAAACCAATTTGCGAGCGAGCAGGAAGAATTTCGTTCGACGACAATATTTCCACATTTTGTCGGCCGAGCACTTCAAAATTGAACCGTTTGTAGAAAGGAACTTCTTCGTCCTCGACAGGAACGCCGCTGGTCAAAAGTCCTTTAGTATTGAATTGAGCGCTGATTGACAGCGAAATAAGCAATACCGGAACAAACAAAAGATGCCTCATGGTATTTTTTTTCAAATGTATGAATAATCACTATGTAATTGACAATTTTTCATTCGAAAACACAATTCTTCCTGCCAACTTGCGCTGAGTTATGTCTTTTGAGACAGCCACAATTCATCAAGTCATTGATTTCACTGTCATTCTTCGATACATTTTCCCCAGCGTTAATTTTTCACGCATGGCGTGCCTCCATGAAAAACACTGAGAATGACTGTCTGTTTTTATGGGTTGTTTTTTTGTAAGATAAAAACGCTGTCATGCAGTTCCGATATATATCGGCAATGGCAGCTTCAAAACTCTGCGCCCTCCGCGGTTGGCTTAAGGATATAAATATCAATTGAAATTTAGACAGTTACTTAATAGTTGAATTAATTAGTAGGATTGCTTTATAGGTTTCATTGCTCATAGAATTATAATTGGCAACCCATCATTAAATTTTCCAGCAATGTTTAAAAAATCATTTCTTAAAAAAAACTACATTTGTAAACCTAAACATCAAAGTGCATGGTTCGCAAAAAAGTTTCGGTTGTTGTTCCCTGTTTCAATGAAGAATTGAATATTGAAGTATTGTATTTGGGGGTGAAAGAACACCTTCCCGAACAATACGATGCTAAATTTATTTTTGTTGACGATGGCAGCACCGACGGAACTCTTGCACAACTCAAAAAACTAAAGAAAAACCGCGACGATGTTTTTTTTATTTCTTTTTCTCGAAATTTTGGACACCAAAACGCACTAAAAGCTGGAATTGATTATTCAACTGGCGATTGTGTGATAAGCATGGATGCCGATTTGCAGCATCCGCCAAAAATGATTCCATTGCTTCTTGAGGCATGGGAAGATGGATACGATGTTGTTTACACTGTTCGCAACGATAAAGGCAATGGTGCTTTTTTTAAAAATCTAAGTTCGAAAATGTTTTATCGACTGGTGAATATGCTCAGCACTACACGCATCGAACCAGGCGCTGCCGACTTCAGACTTATCAGCAAACAAGTTGCCCAACAACTATCAAAGATAACCGAAAACTATCTTTTTATTCGTGGTTTGATAGCTTGGATGGGCTTTTCGCAAAAAAGCATAGAATACGAACCTGGCAAGCGTTTTTCAGGAAAAACCAAATACTCTTTCAGAAAAATGCTCCGGTTTGCCGCTGCTGGAATTACATCGTTTAGCGTTAAGCCTCTTCGCATTTCGCTTATTGCTGGTTTTGTGATTGCGCTTGCTGCCATGAGCTATGGGTTTTATGCAATTTATGCTGCACTTTTCACCAAATTAGCTTTACCTGGATGGGGCTCACTAATTGCCAGTGTGTTGTTTATTGGAGGTATCCAACTCATGGTAATAGGTGTTATTGGTGAGTATTTAGGAAAAATGTTTATAGAAAGCAAACGGCGCCCCAATTACATTGTCAAAGAAACCAACATTGAACACGATAAATAAATGCTATTGTTGTGGTGAATTGGCTCCCAATCCCATTCATAAAGGCGACTTCTTTCGTTGTCGAAAATGCGGACATACAATAGCTGCAAGTAAATATTTCGATTCCGATTTCAATAAACTGTATTCCGAAAAGTATTTCAAAGGAGAGGAATATCTCGATTATGTGAACGACCGAGAGGCAATTCAGCGCAATTTCGACGAACGAATTATTCGTCTAAAAAAACTTTTCCCAAATCGAAAGCAAGAGCATGTACTCGAAATTGGTGCAGCTTATGGCTTTTTTGGCGATAGTTTAAGATACTTTTTTCCCGAAGTAAAATTTATCGGGTTTGAAATTTCATCGGAACCCTCTGAATGGGGGCGCAACAATTTGAATCTCGATATTCGCAACCAAGATTATTTGGCATCTCAATTGCCAAACGAATTGTTCTCAGATGTTTTTATGTGGGATGTAATTGAGCATTTACCCGATCCAGTATTGTTTTTAAACAAAGCATTTACTGAAATGAAAGAAGGCGGACATATTCATATCACAACGGGCGATATTGGGCGCTTACTGCCCACGATGCAAGGAAGTAAATGGAGAATGATTCACCCTCCAACCCATTTGCATTATTTCACACGCAAATCTTTGACTAAACTTCTCGATTTATGTGGGTTTCGAGTAGTTCATGTTTCGTATCCTACTGTATATAGAAGCATTCGGCAAATTTGGTATTCACTTTTTTCTTTAAACAAAAAAAATGGTACGGAATCCCATCAAGGAAAATTGAAAAAATCTAGATTTATTGGGATTAACACCTATGATATAATGTTTGTTGTTGCCGAAAAAGCTTCAACTACTCCCCATCGGTAAATTTTCTTAAATACGATGTGAGATCCGATGCTATATCGAGTTGCAATTTCTTCGAAAGCCTATTTTTCTTAATCTTGACACTTGCTTCCGAAATTCCCATCACATGAGCAATTTCTTTGTTGTTGAGATTGATGGTAATGTATGCACACAATTTTTGTTCGCCCTGTGTGAGATCGCCATGCAGCTCCGAAAGCTTCCGAAAAAAGCCTGGATACACCTGTTCGAAGTGATAGAAATAGTTGCTCCACACAGCTTCGTCGCTTGCATTCATGCGAATAATACTCTTGATTTTATTAAGAGGTTGCTCCGACGATTTTTCGGGCTTTCTGGAAGAAATTTGCTCAACATGCTTCTCAATTTCTTGCAATGTTTCGTTTTTGGTAACAATATGCATAGTCATCGAAGTGAGTTGCCGCTCTTTCATTTGAATTTCGGAAGTAAGTTTCTCTTTTTCGAGTTGAGCAATGATATCTTTGTTTTTTAATTCTTCGGCAAGTCGCAAACTTTCGCTTTCCGAAAGTTTGTGTTGCTGATCGAGCAAGCGGTTGCGGTTTTTGATATTGAGGTAAACAAGAAAAAAGCCAGCTATAGCAATCACAATCACAACAACGAGCAACCATTGTACTTCTTGCTGCAAACTCACTTGCTCATCGAGCAACCGACGCTCGTTGTTCCATCTATCCTGCTGCATCGATAAAATAAAATCGGCAAAATCGCCTTCAGTGGTTTGCTCTTCAATCGATTTACTTATTTCTTTGTACTTCAATAAAAACGAATATGCTTCGTCGAGGTTTCCTTTTTTGTCGTAATACTGCGAAAACAGATCGTATATCTCGGGCAAATAGGTAGATGCAGCACTGCTTAAAGCTAATTCGAGCGCAGAATCGAGATACAGTCGTGCTTGCTCTGTGTAGTTGTTGTTCAAGTAAGTTCGCGCTAAATTGGAATACATGAGCGCATGTTGCGATTCGGGAACACTATCTGCAATTGCCAATGCCTTTTTATAATAAAAAATAGCACTATCGGGATGCCCCGAATTTTCGTAAATAACCCCCATATTGTTGTAGCCAAACGATAACCCAATGGGATGTCCAATTTCAATTGACATCATATTCGATTTGCGATGAATTGCCAAAGCTTTGTCGTGCATTTTCAACTGCTCATAAACAGAGCCGATATTGTTGTTTAGGTCAATTACATTGCGAATATTGCCCGATTTTTCTTGTATTGCAAGAGATTGTTGAAAGAAAAATATACTGTAATAATATTTTTTCACCGTAGAAGAGACAACTCCTAAATTGTTGTATATCAACGACATCCCGACAGTATCGTTGAGCTTTCTGAAATTTTCGAGCGAATTGATGCAACTTTGAAGAGCTAAATCGTTAAGCCCACGTGTAAAAAGAATAATTCCTTGTGTATTGTAAACTTGGGCTAAACCTTTTGTATAGTTAGATTGGATACA
>DYON01000520.1 GCA_020720525.1 Acetofilamentum sp. | reverse complement strand
TGATTCAATCTAAAACTCAATCTGATTCAATCTGATTCAATCTAAAACACAATCTGATTCAATCTGATTCAATCTAAAACTCAATCTGATTCAATCTGATTCAATCTAAAACACAATCTTATTCAAACTAAAACTCAATCTGATTCAAACCATGAACAAACAGCAAATAACATACGTATCCGACAAGCTTTGCATACCCGCCTCTTGGCTCTACTCTGAGCACACAGTGGGCGAAGGCAAAGAGGTTGTTCAGTTCCCTGCTATACTATCAAGGAAGAATTACAATATTAAGGCACATAGAAAACAAATCTTAACCGTTGGACATCCGGGACCCGGTAAACCAGCGATGGTAGTGTTCGACCGTTTAAAAGTTTCGATGCAAGAACAGATAATCGCACGCTTAGGCGCAAATCCCTCCAAATTGGCAAAGCGCAATTTAATAGAGCGTACCATTGCTACCGATAGCATTTCAGCCGATTTCTTTTCTCGCTACACTAAGCCCGATGGCAGTTACATTGTACCCGAACGCCAAAGGGAATACATGGTTACAGCTTGGATATTCGATGCAATTACACACATCTTGAACAATCGTCGTTCGATGCAATTTAAAATGATAGGCAAAACAATGGGAGCTATTTGGAACTATTTCAACGAAGATATTAAAACCTTAAATACCGCCGAATACCCTCACAATTTGCCTATCAACACCAAGCGTTTGCGTACCAAGTACGAGCGTTACGTTTTGGAAGGGTACGAAAGCCTTGTACACAAAAACATAGGCAACAATTCCGCATCCAAAACAGTATTAGAAGAGCAAGAAGCTACTTTGAACAAATTGATGATGCACAACAACAATTTGGACAATTCGCAAATAGCAAATCTGTACAATCTATTTGCCAAACCGTTAGGCTGGAAAACAATTACTGCGGGAACAGTGTCCAATCGCAAAGAAAAAAACGGTACCCTTATTACCGTAGGTCGCAGGGGTTTAACCGAATTTCGCAACACTCAAACCATGCAAGTTAAGCGCAGCGCCCCCACAGCCGCAATGTACTATTGGACTTTGGACGGTTGGGACGCTGAATTATTATTTCAAAAACCCGAATCCGATGCAAAAGGCAAAACATTTACTTCGTATCACAATCGCCCTACCATTGTGG
>DYON01000519.1 GCA_020720525.1 Acetofilamentum sp. | reverse complement strand
GGCTGGACGGCTTCGCCGTCCCCGCCCCAGCGCAGGTAACGCAAACCGTTGGGCTACTGTGTCATAAATAAAAAAACACAAGGTGAATAATGGCTCAAATGCCGATAGAGTTGGTTGCAATTGGAGATATACCGACAGAGCAATTTGAAGGAGTAATCTCCCTTGCGAATTCAACACAAAACGAATTTAACTTTATACAACTTCAAAACAATGAAGTGAAGGCATTTAAGGCGCTGGCGTACAAGAGAGCATCCGTCAAAGATTTGATGGATAGGATGGAGTCAACAAGGTCTGAACTCGGGGGATACCACCCATTTATCATTGCTTTAGTTGACACAAAATTAGACGGGGAAAGATTTTCAAACTTATTTGGTAGCAATCGTGCCGAAAAAGGTATTGCAGTTTTTACCATTGATAATGTTGACGATATCATTATTCCAGCAGACAAAATTGCATCGTACATGCTCTATTATTTTGCTCGATTTACCTTAAGTTTTATAGTGCCTCAACACAAAAACCATGACGAACCTAAAAGTTGTGTTTTTGACAGGAAAATTTACAAGCAAGATATTGTCAACAGCATGAAAGCCCGTGCTATTTGTGATGAATGTCGGGACAAGTTGCTTTCAGGAACAGTAAAGGTGTCGTCAGGTCAATTAGACGCATTAGATATGCTTTTTGAACTTTCTGGGAAGTTGCTTGATGGAAGCAAAACTTTGTCCATATTCAATAACGCACCCGCTCCTCTTGACGCTGTATCAGAACTTTCTGTGGTAAAAAGTCGCCTCGATAGGAATGCCCATGATTTTGCAAAACGTGGTTTATGGTTGTATTTTCTTGGCATAATCGGCGTTTGGGTAACGCTGGCAATCTTTACATATCGTTTTGGTTGGAACATAATGGAACCTTGGACTTATTTCATCGGCGGTACATTAACTATTGGAAGTTATGTCTATTTTGCTGTAACCCAAAAAGAATTGTCACCAAGAACTATTTACGAACAAGTCATCGAATCAAAAAAGAGAAAAAACTATAAAGAGTTTGGATTGGATATAGAAAGGTTCAATCAACTATCAAAAGCAAAAAGCGGTTCCCAAAAACCGTAGCCCAACAAAGCGTTCTCAGAAACCCGCCCCTCAGGACCTCCTGCCGGGCTGAAA
>DYON01000518.1 GCA_020720525.1 Acetofilamentum sp. | reverse complement strand
CGCTATAAAAAATGGGCAAACCCCAAACTTAGACAAATTAATGGCTACTTACCCGCATTCACAATTGCTTACCGATGGCGAAAACGTGGGTTTGCCCGAAGGACAAATGGGAAATTCGGAAGTTGGGCATCTCAACATTGGTGCCGGACGTGTGGTTTACCAAGACCTTGTAAAAATCAACAAAGAGATAGAATCTGACCAAATAGCTCAAAATAAAGCCATTACAGAGGCATTCAAATATGCCAAAGAACAAAATAAAGCCGTTCATTTTGTAGGTTTGGTTTCCGATGGAGGCGTTCATTCGCTCGATACGCATTTGTACAAACTTTGCGACCTGACGAAAGATTACGGTTTGGAAAAGGTTTACATTCACGCCATTACAGACGGGCGCGACACCGACCCGCAAAGTGGAAAAGGTTATGTAAAAAATCTTTTAGCTCATTTGGAACATTCCAACGGTCAGTTGGCTTCGCTCATTGGGCGTTTTTACACCATGGACCGCGATAAACGTTGGGAAAGAGTGAAAGTGGGCTACGATTTAATGGTTCACGCCAAAGGAACGCCCAGCACCGATATTTTAAAAACAATGGACGAATCGTACAGCAACAAAATAACCGACGAATTTATCAAACCCATTGTAATGACCAATCCTGACGGAAGTCCTTTGGCAACAATCAATGCCGACGATGTGGTTTTTTGCTTCAATTATCGCACCGACCGCTTGCGCGAAATAACAACCGTGCTTACGCAAAAAGACATGCCCGAATACGGAATGCAAACCATGCCTTTGTATTATTTAACGATGACTCGCTACGACGATAGTTTTAAAAAAGTAATAGTAGTTTACGACAAAGACAATCTGAAAAATACCATTGGCGAAGTGGTTTCGGACTTGGGTTTGAAGCAATTGCGCATAGCCGAAACCGAAAAATACGCTCACGTTACCTTCTTTATGTCGGGTGGGCGCGAAGTTACGTTTGAAGGCGAAACCCGACTTTTGAAAAATTCGCCCAAAGTTGCCACTTACGACCTTCAACCCGAAATGAGTGCCTACGAAATCAAAGACGCCTTAGTAGCCGAATTGAAAGCCGAAAAGCACGATTTAATCATTCTCAACTTTGCCAACGGCGACATGGTGGGGCATACCGCCATTTCCCAAGCCAT
>DYON01000517.1 GCA_020720525.1 Acetofilamentum sp. | reverse complement strand
AAGCCGACACACAAGCCAACGCTTTTGCAGCACATTTAATTTTGCCCAACCGCACCCAAAGCCCACCCACCACCCGACCTGTGGACAATGGACAACTTGACGGTAACTTATGGCATTAATGGAGTTTAAAAAACTAACTTTACGACCTAAAAAATAAAGACAAACTCAATGAGTGAAGATTATAAAAAAGTATTAGAAGCCCAACTTTGGAACATTGCCAATACGCTACGTGGCAAAATGAATGCAGACGAATTTCGTGACTACATTTTGGGTTTCATTTTCTATAAATACCTAAGCGAGAAAATGAACATTTTCGCTGACGAAATATTGAAACAAGACAATGTTAAGTTTCGGGACATAACACCAAAGACAGCAGACGGAAAAGAATTTATTGAAGCTATCAAAGAAGAAGCACTTGAAAAATTAGGCTACTTTTTAAGACCCGAAGAATTGTTCACAGAAGTTGCTAAACGTGGTAAAGGCGAAAATGAGGATGATGTTGACAAATTTGACGAAAGCAAAACTAATTTCATTTTAGAAGACTTACAAAAAATCCTTATCAATATCCAGTTGAGTACAATGGGTACCGACAGCGAAGAAGATTATGAAAATCTCTTTGAGGATATGGATTTGAATAGTTCAAAATTGGGCAAAACACCCGAAGCAAGAAATGCAATCATTGCAAAGGTGCTAACGCACCTTGATAAAATTGATTTCAAGTTGGAACACACCGAATTAGATGTTTTAGGTGATGCTTACGAATATTTGATAGGACAGTTTGCCAGCGGAGCAGGAAAAAAAGCAGGAGAATTTTACACCCCACAAGAGGTTTCTAAAATATTAGCCAAAATTGTAACCACAGGAAAACAGAAATTAAAATCAGTTTATGACCCAACTTGTGGTTCAGGTTCTTTGTTGCTACGTGTAGCCAAAGAAGTAGAAGATGTAAGTAATTTTTACGGACAAGAAATGAACCGTACTACTTACAACTTGGCCCGTATGAATATGATTTTGCACGGTGTACATTACCGCCAATTTGATATTAAACAAGACGACACACTTGAACACCCACAACATATTGACAAACAATTTGAAGCCATCGTAGCCAATCCCCCATTTTCGGCTCAATGGAGTGCAAACCCATTGTTTACAAGCGATGACCGTT
>DYON01000516.1 GCA_020720525.1 Acetofilamentum sp. | reverse complement strand
CGACATTGTGCGTACCGAGCTCAAGGAAATCGATCCACCCAAAGATGTACAAGAAACCATGAATAAGGTAGTCAAAGCCGAAAATGAAAAAATTTCCGCTATCGATTATGCCACTGCTACCGAAACTGTGGCCGACGGGCAAAAACGTGCGGAAATCAAAAAGGCCGAAGGCATTAAGCAAGCACGCATTCTTGCCGCAGAAGGCGAAGCAGAGGCTATCAAGCTGGTGAACGAAGCAGCCGAAAAGTATTTTGTGGGCAATGCCCAAGTCCTCCGCAAATTAGAGGCCGTAGAAAAATCATTGCAAAACAACGCCAAGGTTGTCTTACCAGCAAATTCCGAATTGGTAAATGTTATCGGCGAGCTGGCTGGAGTATTACCTCTAAAAAAATAATCCTTTTGCTAAGGTATAAATACACGATTTCTGGGCAATCTTTACCTACACATTCTTTTGTGGAGGAAATATATGTCCGAATCAGCCTTGTCTCTTGGGTCTTTCTTTTCTAAACTAGGAATAGGAAAAACGCCTGCGCCAAAGGCGTCTATCGGTGTTGATGACGAAACAACACGTCTTAATGTTTTACGAGAAGCCTTAACCAGAAGCAATCCCAGCACAGAATATGGCAACATCCGTGGACAATATTACAAGCTCACTTCCGAAAAACCCACAATCAATGCCTGTATGGTAGAGCTATTGCGATACTTGCGAAACACCGCGCCAACGATTGAAAACCAAGCGGCACGTAAAGGAATCATTCAGGACATAATCCGGGCTAATCCGGGAAAAGACATTGAAACAATATTTAATGAAGCTTGTGTCAAGCGCTATGAATATGTCTGTGGCAAACGACCTCTTTCTGAAATGGATGAGCCGCTCATCCTGCCACGCATCAGCAGCACGCTCCACCTTTGGCCAGCATTCCTTTCAATCCTTGAAAAGCAGGCAAAATCAAGTGAAAACCCCGAATTACAAAAATTGTATGTAAAAATCCACGACTATCAAATGCTTAATATTGCGGATATAAAATTAGTGCTCACAACACTAAGGCGCATCCCGCAGCCACCCATTACTGCTTCGGAGGTTTTAGCAAAAATAGAGGAACTTACGCTTTTGTCGCCAGAACAAATTATTGCTTTTGGGAAAAAATAAGCAGCTTGGCCATAAT
>DYON01000515.1 GCA_020720525.1 Acetofilamentum sp. | reverse complement strand
CCCGACCCCATACTTTTAGCCCATTCAAGTGATTGAGCATTAACTGTGGCACTGAATGCCAAAAGTGTAAGAAGAAACAAAAAAACATTTTTTTTCATGGTGCGTCTTTTTTTAGTAAATATGCTCCCAACTTAAAAGCCATAAGGCAACCTTGACAAAAAGAACCCAATGAAATACGATATTCTTTTTGCTTACGTTGTAAGCTCCCTTTTGTTTATTGCCAAATTCATTTCCACAGTACTATTTGGTTTCCGAAAGTATCAGCAGTCTTTCAACATACGTTTTTGTTGAACTGGTAATTACAACACTGTACAAACCAGCATTTAACCCTGTTTTATCTATGGCATTGTGTCCACTACTCAAAGTGCTTTCATACACCACAGCTCCATCCATGTCCCATATTTTCATCACAGCATCTTTGGGCAATTCAATATAAAACATTCCGTTGCTTGGGTTTGGCCACAGCAAAAATGACTCTTCCTTATTACCTGTTTCGATTCCTGAAACAACAATATCAATACATGAAGATGTGTCAAGGCAACCAGCAAGGTCAATTTCAACCGCAAAACTACCATCAATCAATGCTGTGTAGTATTGATTGTTTGCTCCCGAAATTATACTGAAATTATTGCCGCAATCGAGCCATTGATAAAATGCACCGTTTTGGATGGCGGTAATGGTTTCTCCAACAACTGTAACACCCGTGTTTATATCGATGACACTAATCTCAATGCTGTCGGCAGCAGAACAACCAAACGCATCGGTTCCTGTAACGGAATATGTTGTAGTAGCACCAGGCACAACAAGATGCGATATGCCAATGCCCAAGCCATGACTCCAAACATAATCTACTGCACCATTGGCGTATAATTGAATTTGATCGTAGGAGCAAACAAGCGTGTCGGCAGTAGCTGTTAAAACCACCGGTGGGTTTGAATGAACAGTTACCAATACGGAATCGATACCAAAAACACCCAAAGAATCAGTTACAGTGATGTAATACAATCCAGTATTTGAAGGTTGTGCGTTGAAAATTTCAGGATTTTGAAGAGCTGAATTCCAACCACTTGGGCCAGTCCAAGCATAGGTATAGGGCTGGGTTCCACCAGAAGCAGAGACTGAAAGGAAAATGGTGTCGCTAAGGCAAACATCAAGATTGGGGCAGGG
>DYON01000514.1 GCA_020720525.1 Acetofilamentum sp. | reverse complement strand
TCGAAAATGCCGCAGAATCCCACACGTCAGGTGCACGCTTTGTTGGCACGCTTTTTGCTTTTCAGAAGTTTTCAGGGAGAAGTGATTTTTCAAGTGATTTTGCCTTCGACAACTGTTCAGACGTAATGCCCTTTACTTTTCTTAAATCACTTTCCCTGATAAATGCGCCTTCAAAGTTTGTACCGCTTATATTTGCGTCGCCAAATTTTACTAAACTTAAATGGGCTTCGATAAAAATAGCATTGCTCAAATTTGCTCCACTAAGATTTGCTCCGATTAGCGAAGCGTTTGTAAAGTTTGCGTAGTTCAAATCTGCGCCACTTAAATTTGCTTCACCAAAATTGGTTTTCTCCAAATTAGCATTATTCATTATGGCTGTCAACAAGGTTGTTAGCCGTAAATTTGCGTCTGTTAAATTGACGTAACTGAGTTTCGCACCTTGTAAGTTTGAACTCACAAGACTGGAATTATTTAAACTGGCATGAGTTAAATCTGCCTTCTTTAGAGTTGCTCCGCTAAGGTCAATATTCTCTAGGTTTGCGCCGCTTAAATCTGCATTATCCAAGCCAATCAAGGAAAGTAAGTTTGCTTCACGCAAAAAACGTACTACTTGACCTTTCCTTTCACCGTCTACATTTCTCAAAACGGCTAATGTTCTGGTTCGGGCGATGCTCATTACTTCATCATCATGTTTCGCTTTACGAAGTTCCTTTTCGAGCAGTAATTCGCTCATTCTGTCAAAATAAGATTCTAAAGTATCTTGACGTTGCTTGTTCAATGCTATATCTCTATCGAGTAACTCTCGATTTATAGCCAGTTCTCGTTCGTTTTCTCGTTCGTTTTTATTGAGAAGCCATGCACCAAGAGCAATTACCACAGGCACAATTAATAACTGAAGCCAATCCCACAATGTTTTTGCCCTGTAATATTCACCTGTGGGACTTACATATTCACCAAAACCAGTCCAGCCTGCCCAATTCAGTCCATTGATATTTTGCAGAACGAATTTCCAAAACGCTAATGCCAACAAGATAATAACAAGCAAGTACAGAAATTTTCGCCAATTGCTGAATGGGGAGGATTTCTTGTTTTTCATGTTTTGGTTTTAAAACCCGTAATTTATGCAAGGGGCGTGCCAACGGTTTGCGTTACCTGCGTGTGGGCGGGCGTGGAC
>DYON01000161.1 GCA_020720525.1 Acetofilamentum sp. | reverse complement strand
AAAGGGGTATAAGAAATTTGAAAGTCAAAATGAAAATCTCAAATCAATTCAAATCTGCTGAATTCGCCCAACACTATGCTGTCATTAGATCGGTCATCGATACAACTATCAAAAATTCAATGAGTGTTTTTAAGGCTTTAACAAATCTGGCTGATCAAGAACTTTTTCCTGCTGAGTAGTAACAAATTTTCTATTTTAAGGGCTACTTTACTCATGGTGCGAAGATAGACATTAATATTTGTAATTACATAATAGAATTAATATAATACTGAATCGAAAATATTCGTCTTTAGTACTAATTGGCTTTCTGATTTGGTATCATAATAGAAAGTGCTACGCTCATGAAAAGGATTCCTGCTATCACCAACAAGCTGTGTAGTGTAGTGAACCCAATGTGATGAAGAAAGTCTTCGAAAATCAATTTAAGACCAATAACGAAGAGTAGAATAGCCAAGCCAGGTTTGAGATATCTAAACTTGTTCATAAATCCAGCCAAAAGGAAAAACAGACTTCGGAGCCCAAGTATGGCGAAAATATTTGAGAAAAATACAATAAACGGATCTTTGGTGATTGAAAAAATTGCTGGAACTGAGTCGACTGCAAAAATCACATCGGAAAATTCTATCACAAGCACAACTAGAAACAGTGGAGTTAGAAACACCTTACCTGCTTTGCGAATAAAGAAATGATCTTTCACAAAATGAGGATAAATGCGAAAATGCTTCGAGGCAAACTTAACAACAGGATGACTTGACACCTCCATCTTTTCTGAATCTTCTTTAGAGAAGAACATTTTTGCACCTGTAAACAACAAGAATGCACCGAAGACATACAGTATCCATTCAAACTTGTGAATAAGCGCTGAACTGAAGAAAATAAATAAAAACCGCATCACAACAGCTCCCAATATGCCCCAGAACAGAACTTTTTTATAGTTTTTTCGACGCACCCTAAAACTCATAAAAATGAGCAACATTACGAAAAGATTATCGACTGAAAGCGCATATTCAATCAAATATCCTGTAATATACTCCAATGAAAGATTGTTTCGATAGGTCTGCAAAGCAGTATCAAAATCCATTGAGCTTATATCGATTGGATGTCGATGAAGAGCAATTATTTCCTTCAGTTGTTCAAGGTTTTCAATGCCATGAATCAAATCGCCGTTAAAGCGAATGAAAAAATAAAAAGCAATTGACAACGAAACCCATATAATAGTCATGATTCCAGCTTCTCGCATGGAAACTTCATGACTGTTTTTAGTAAACAAGCCTAGATCTAACAACAACAGAATAGCAACAAGTACTAAAAAAGCACTAGAAAAAATCAGTTCATTCATCAGATTTCAATCTGAGCACAAAGTTAATACAAAAAGCTTAGCATGATGCCAGCAGCAACAGCACTTCCGATTACACCTGCTACATTTGGGCCCATGGCGTGCATCAGCAAGTGGTTTGTTTTGTCGTATTGTTGACCAATCATCTGCGAAACACGCGCGCTATCGGGCACAGCCGAAACACCAGCATTTCCAATAAGGGGATTGATTTTACGACCTGGTTTCAGAAATAAATTAAGGATCTTACAGAACATTACTCCACCAAATGTGGCAATAACAAACGAAGCAGCACCTAAAGCAAAAATACCAACCGATTTGGTTGTGAGAAAGGTAGTTGCTTGAGTTGATGCGCCAACAGTTAAACCAATTAAAATGGTAACAATGTCAATCAGAGGACCTTTTGCTGTATCGGCCAAACGTTTGGTGACGCCGCTTTCTTTAAGTAAATTTCCAAAGAAAAGCATTCCAAGAAGAGGTAAGCCCGACGGGACAATAAAGCATGTTAAGAGTATTCCAATGATGGGAAAAAGTATTTTCTCTCGCTTTGATACGGCGCGTGGCGGTTTCATGCGAATTAATCGCTCTTTTTTGCTTGTAAGCAATCGCATAATTGGCGGCTGAATAACAGGAACCAAAGCCATGTAGCTGTAGGCCGAAACCGCAATGGCCCCCATAAGATCGGGCGCCAGCTTCGACGAGAGGAAAATGGCAGTTGGACCATCGGCACCTCCAATAATACCAATTGCTCCAGCTTCCTGTGGACTAAATCCAAGAGCAAGCGAAACCATATATGCACCAAAAATTCCAATCTGAGCAGCTGCCCCAATCAAAAACAGTTTTGGATTCGATATCAAAGCCGAGAAGTCGGTCATAGCCCCAATCCCAAGAAATATTAAGGGTGGATACACCCCCTGGATTACACCAAAATACAAATAATTCATCACACTACCCGTTTCATAAATGCCAAGTTTCAGCCCTGGATAAAACGGAATATTGCCTACTATCATTCCAAATCCAATCGGAACCAATAGAAGCGGTTCGTAATCTTTTGCAATGGCAAGATAGATGAAAATTAAACCAATCGAAATCATGACAATATGACCCAGTGTCATATTGGCAAATGCTGTGTATTGAAAAAATTGTTCGAAGCGCTGTAGTAAAAATTCAAAAAAACTCATATCAACCTCCAATTTCAACTAATACATCACCTTCCATTACATTGTCGCCTTTGTGAAACTTAATTGCTTTCACAGTTCCTTCTTTGTCGGAGCTGATGACCATTTCCATCTTCATGGCTTCGAGAGTTAGAAGTTTTTGACCTAGCGAAATAGAATCGCCTTCTTTCACGTGAACATCCATGATAACACCAGGTAGTGGCGACTTGACACTTCCAATAGCTTGAGACCCTGGAGCAGATGTTTTTTTCACCTGCGGGCTTGCATCTGTTGATGGAATGGCTTGTTGACGAACCAATTTGGGTGTTTTAACTGGTTGAATACTACGGTCAACTTCCACATCGTATGCGGTTCCGTTCACGTTTACTTCGATGTGAGCTTCTTCCACTTCACCGATTTCAACATTGTATTTATTTCCGTTTATGGTAAATGCAAATTTCTTCATTGCCTACTTTCTTTTAAATGGGTTTTGAACGGGTTTGTTGGGAGTTTGTCGGAGCATATACAATTTCGAGCTCCAAGGAGAATAGGTTTTGGTAACCTTTTTAATGGTGATTACAGCTTCTTCGTGATCGTGCATTTCGTTTCTATAGAGATGAATTGCAAGCGCAATAGCTGCATTTATTTCGCCACTCAAAACCTGAATATCATCTTGATTGCTCACAGCAAGTATTGATTCTTTTTTATTTTTAACGGTAACTTTTGTTTGAAAAAGATTCGACAAAAGCTTAAACATGAAATAAAGGAGAGCTAAAGCACACATCACTACCGAAAAAGCCACTAAAGCCATTCCAATACCAATTGGATCGTACTGAACAAACAATTCGGCGGTTTTTATCTTGGACTCAGTTTCGTTGGTTTGACCAGGTGTATAACTATCCGAAACAACCCAATCCCCTTCGCCATCTATACTCCTTGCACAAGTTTGATCGGCTTTAGAAAATGAAAATGAAACCGAATCGATGAGAGTTGTTGCATTTGAGGCGTATAATGCTATGAAGCCAGTCGAATCGAGTTTGAAATTGGAATGAAAAACACCATGCTCTGAGTTTCCGTCGAAATAGAACAAACAGTAGCTTCGTGGCGACAAGACCATACGGTTGTCGATTGGCAATTGGTATTTCCGAGGATTGTTTACATCATCGGTTAAATACATGTTTGCAATATTCACCGAGCCATAACTCGAATTGAAAATTTCAATCCAAGCCACATGATGTCCAAAATTATCGATTGGCCCATTTGAATTGATTGTCATCACCTCGTTGATGCAAATATCGGTTTGATTTTGCGAAAAACCTGGACGAAACAACATTATCGACGAAAGCAGTAAAATAAATTTAATTATTTGATTCATAGTTGCTTCAATTACAAAGGAAGATTACTATGTTTTTTTGCAGGCAAGCTTTGCTTTTTGGTCGAAAGAGACTGTAATGCCCTAATTACTCTGAAACGGGTGTTTCGTGGCTCAATAATGTCGTCGATAAAACCATAGCGTGCTGCTTGGTATGGCGATGCAAACTGTTCGCGATACTCAGCTTCTTTTTCTTCGATAAATTTGGCACGTTCAACATCGTTGGTGAATTCTTTGATTTTTCGACCTTCGATAATTTCAACAGCACCACGAGCGCCCATAACTGCAATCTCGGCCGATGGCCATGCATAATTGATGTCGGCTCGTAGCTGTTTCGAGCCCATTACATCGTGTGCTCCACCGTACGATTTACGAAGCGTAATGGTGATTTTCGGTACAGTTGCTTCTCCATAAGCAAAAAGCAATTTGGCTCCATTGGTAATAATTCCACCATATTCTTGTTGAGTTCCTGGAAGGAAACCAGGCACATCAACCAAAGTGATAATGGGTATATTAAATGCGTCGCAGAAACGTACAAATCGTGCACCTTTTTTAGATGCATCGATGTCGAGTACACCAGCAAGATAATTGGGCTGATTGGCAACAATACCTACCGACATACCACCCATACGAGCAAATCCAACAACCATATTGGGTGCGTAGTTGCGATGAACTTCAAGGTATTCTCCATTATCAACCATAGCTGAAATAACGTCTTTTACATCGTATGGCTTATTTGGATTTTCTGGAATAATATAATTTAGAGCATCATCGAGGCGATCGATTGGGTCGTCGGAAACAACAAAAGGAGGATCTTCCATGTTGTTCGCTGGAAGATAGCTAATCAGCTTGCGAATAATCATGATGCCTTCTTCTTCGTTTTCAGCAACAAAATGAGCCACGCCCGATTTCGAAGCATGAACAGAAGCACCTCCCAATTCCTGATCGGTAACTATTTCACCCGTAACCGTTTTCACCACTTTGGGACCAGTAACAAACATGTAACTGTTTTCTTTCGACATGAGGATGAAATCGGTAAGCGCTGGCGAATAAACTGCACCCCCTGCACATGGACCAAAAATAGCTGAGATTTGTGGAATCACGCCCGATGCAACAATGTTGCGTTCGAAAATATCGGCATATCCACCCAAACTTTTAACACCCTCTTGAATACGTGCTCCACCCGAATCGTTGATCCCAATTACAGGAGCTCCTACTTTAAGTGCCTGATCCATTATTTTGCAAATTTTATTTGCATAAGTTTCCGACAATGAGCCACCAAATACAGTGAAATCTTGAGAAAAAATGTACACAAGCCGTCCATCAATTGTTCCATAGCCAGTTACAACTCCGTCTGAAAGATATTTTTCTTTTTCCATGCCAAAATCGTGGCAACGGTGCGATACAAACATATCGAATTCCTCGAAAGAATCTTCGTCGAGCATAAGCTCAATTCGCTCGCGAGCAGTAAGCTTACCTTTAGCATGTTGGGCTTCAATTCGCTTTTGCCCACCTCCCATACGTGCTAATACACGGCGGTCGAGTAGGTCTTTAATTTTATCTTCTATGGACATATTACTTTGAGTTTTTATTTTCGCACAATTCAGTGAGAACACCTACAGTCGATTTGGGATGCAAAAAAGCTATACTTAGTCCTTCTGCGCCTTTTCTTGGAGCTTTGTCGATCAACTGAACACCTTTCTCTTCAGCTTCGGCAATTGCAGCCTCAATATTTTTAACAGCAAATGCCAGATGATGCATTCCCTGTCCTTTCTTTTCGATGAATTTTCCGATTGGACCTTCTGGATCGGTTGTTTCAAGAAGCTCTATCTTGGTTTGACCAACCATGAAAAAAGCAGTTTTTACCCGTTGATCGGCAACTTCCTCAACTGCATAACATGTTAAACCTAACACTTCCTCGTAGTATTTAATGCTTTCCTCGAGGTTATTTACCGCAATGCCAATGTGCTCGATATGTGATATTTCCATGGCTGTTTTTGCTTGCAAATGTAAGCTCTATTTTTCGATTCTTCCCTATAAGCTATATACTATTTGTGATTATTTGCAAGATATTTGTTGATATTATACAGGGTTAAAAAAATAATCGTAATAGTCATATTATTGGTAAAATTTTAGGTTAATGAATATTCATTTTTCCTGTGGTTGATGTTGAAAATTCTATTTTTTCAAAAATGTCATTCTTCGATACATTTCGTGGCTTTTTCGCTTATTTTGCCACGAAACACTCTGAATGACAGTCTGTTAATGGGTTTTATTTTG
>DYON01000160.1 GCA_020720525.1 Acetofilamentum sp. | reverse complement strand
GTGTGCTGCCGTTACACTACGCCCGTATGAGGCTGCAAATTAAGCAAAAAATCCTTTATATTCATCCAACGTATGCCGTTTTTGTCGGTATTAAATTGACACTACTCATGTCAACCTAAACTATGACAATTCAATGCAGATATATTGTATTTAATGGAGGCGTGCTGCCCGTTGTCTTTCATCACATAAATATAATCGCCTGATTCAGCGAAATAAAGGCTTTGGAAATTAGTGTAATTTGTGCTGAAAACCATGGTGACTGCAAAGCCAATTCTTTTCTCAACTATCGAAACTCAGCAATTTTCACCGTCTTAATCGTCCCACCTTCTTCTTTCATTTCTAAATGCACCTTATAGGCAATGGTTTCGTTGTCAACAAAATAAAAGTCTTGTTCAGGGATCGATTGGCAACCATTGGGTATGAAAAAATTGACTGGTTTGATAATTTTTCGTGGAGGGGTGCTCCCCGTTATATCAACTAGATACAGAAAGTTGTTGTAATCGCCAATGGTACTGTTTTCGATATTGATTCCCAAAACCAATACGTATGTTGAGTCGGGCGACCATGCCAAACCACACATGCAACCCGTTCCCGGCATTGCAAGTAGCATTTCGCGCTTGCTGCGTTTGTCGATATAATACTCAAACAAGGTGTCGGTTCGGCAATAAATGAGATTTTTGCCATGTATAAGCGTAAGAATTTGTGGAGCAAACAATGCGTCCTGAACATCGCGAGGAAGTAAAACTACTTCCCCCGAAGTATCTGTAACAAAATACTCGCTATAAAAAGCAGTTGCATTGCTATTGAGTGTATATTGCGCATTGGCAACTGAAACAACAAAAATCAATACCGAAAACAAAACCCATTTTAATTGTTTCATAGCTTTTAGCGTTGAATGGTAATCAGTTCATTAAGCACAATTTTGTCTGTCTCAATCGAAATTGAATATATCCCCGATGGAATGGAAGCAATGTTTATTTCGGCTGATTGATTGTTTATTTCGAATATAGCTACAATTCGACCAGTCATGTCGCTAATAAACACCTCTGAACCAGCCAAATAAAAATCTGTTTTTATGGAGATATAATCGGAAGCTGGGTTTGGATAAACTACAAATCCGCCAACAATTGTTTCATCAATCGAAAGACAGCTTGTGAATGTGATTTCAATGCTGTCGGAAGCAGTGCAGCCATTGGTGGTAACATCAACATAAAAAAGTTCCGACCCTATGCCACCAGTGAAGCTGGTATCGATCATCAAGCTTTGTGATATTTGCCCAGTTGACCACAAATACGAATCGGCTCCGGCACCAGCATTAAGAATGATGTTTTGATTGTCGCACAAAGTTGTGTCGGTTGGTAAATCAACAGTCGGATAACCCCAATTGTTAATAATTAGCGTGTCAGTATTGTTTCCAGCATCAACATCGTGCTGATTGTAAAGTATCGCTTCGAGCAAATAGCTATGAGCAGTCATACTCAAATCGACTAACTGCGAAAAAGTATGCGCAATGGTTTGCAATGGTAGCAATGGCGACGAAAGAATAATGGTATCGGTTGCCACAGCAAGCAAATCCGAATTTAGCACAACCACAATGCTGTCGCCAGCAGGAATGGTAAACAGCGAATTGGTGTTTTGTAAAGTCATCGAAACACTGTCGATTCCATGCATGCATGCGTCGTAAACACTGTCGATAGAAATAACTGCAAGTTCGTAAATGGGCAATTCGTAAACACTAAAGTCGTCGAAAGCGAAACCATCGAAGCTTCCAACCGATGAAGAAGCAAGTACGAAACGGAATTTCACCCAACTTTCGCCAGCGAGCTGTGGAGCAATGTGATGTGCAAGCTTCCAAGTGGTTTGGCTATTTCCTGTCCAACCCAAACCTAAACTAATGCCCGAAAGAGGCACAATTGCATTGTGGTTGTACCAATTCAGTGTGTCGTTAACAGCACCTATATTGAACCAGTTTGTTCCATCGGTGGTGTATTGAAAAGCAATTCCGTCGGTAATGGAATCGGTGTTGCAGAAGTAGTTAAACTCAATTTGAGGATAGCCCAAAGTGCTAAAATCGAAACAAGGACTCTCAATAATGCCCGTTGCTCCGCTTCCATACACGCCGATAGTGCATGTCGAATAGGCTTTGGTTCCACTAAATGATGAATTGATTGTTGCACCATTGGGGATTCCTTTTTTCCATAAAGTATCGAGAGGCATCCACATTTGTGCGCCTGCATCAACATTGTCGAAATGTGGAAATGCAGCTATCAATGGTTGGTTGATAATTGTAAGTTGAGCTGTATCGTTGATGATACTTATATCGGTTGGCGCAGTAGCTATAACGATAATTTGGTGTTCGCCAACTGGCGACAAATCGAAAGTGATATTCGAAACAAGTTGAGCCGAACTGCCGCTTAATACATTCTGAACAATAGTATCGTTGGTCCATGTGGAGCCACCATCGATTGAAATTTTCACTGGAACGCTACTCAAATTGAGTGTTCCATTGTTTTGAATTGTGAAAGTGATGTTTTCTTGTGCTAATCCGCAGCCTCCTGTTGGTGCATCGACCGACAACAAAGCAATATCAACTCCACGATCGCTGATACGAACATTGTCAAATGCAAACCCATCGTCGTTGTTGAAACTGCCTGCGCCAAAAACTACTCGGAGCCTTGTTCCCGAATATGCGGTAAGTGGCAATAACGAATGCTGAGCTGCCATCCATCCATTGCTTCCGTTTCCGTTGTTGCCCGACCATCCTTCGGCATTGTTTGCAATTCCGTCAACATCGTAGTCGTTGTACCAATTAGGGTCGCCAAAATGGCCCAGCAAAATCCAGCTATTTCCGCCATCGGTCGAATATTGTACTTGAGCACCGTCCCAGCCAGTTTCGGCTTCGTACCAAATGTCCATGTCGAGCCATGGGTCGCTCATGCCGCTGAGGTCGAAACAAGGACTTTCGACAAAACTCAACTCATTCAGATTGTGCGTTCCCGTTAAATTTGTAACCCATGCCTTCAAACCATTCGATGCTGTATCGATGGTCATTGTATCAGCAGGATCGCCCAGTTGCCACGACGAATTTGTACCACTCGAAGCCCATCCGCCATCGCCCAATTCGAAACTTTCAGCGTAGGGAAACGCATTGATTGTAAGCAGCGAATTCACCAATTCAGCTCTTGAATCGTTCGAGATATTTTCGTCGCCTGCAAGCTCAATGCGAGCCATAACATAGTATGCAGCTGGAACCGACAAATTGGCAGTTGCCGCAAAAGTGAACGAAACGGTATCGCCCGAATTGACCAATGGCACATTTTCGATCAACGACCAACTCGAGCCTCCATTGATAGAGAATTGAACAGGAATTGTCGATTCGTTGACCGAACCATTATTGTAAATGCTGATGGTGATGCTTTCTGCGGTGCTCAATCCGCATCCCGAAACAGGATTGTCGATGCTGAAAAGAGATAAGTCGTGTGTGTAAAGCTCATATTCGTAAGCTCCCATATCGGGTGTGGTAATATTGCGCAATGTGCCTGCGATGTCGGTGAGTACAACTGAAAAAGGTGAACCCAAACCATTGAGTGCCGAATTGGTGAATTCAACATTCGAAATACCTGTAAAAATGGGATCGATCGACACAGAATGTAAGTCGAAGCCAGTTGCAGATGCCTGCCAAGCTGTCAAATTGCTACAGTTGGTACTTCCATATCGGCCAAGATTGGTTCCGCTGGCAATAAAATTGTTGTAGTCGCATTGCCACACGTAGTTTTGTGTAATTGCCCCCGATGAAATTTCAATCGCATAACCACCGCCAGTGTTTTCAAAAATATTGTCGATAAGTCTGATATTGCCATACGTTCCAGTTGTTGATGAATTGATGTATATTGCTCGTCCACCAGTTGTACTTCCGCCCTGCATGCGAATGGTGTTGAAAGCGATATCGAGATTTTCGCAATTGTACGGATAAATACCTCGCAGTGTAGAAGCGTTGTTTCGCTGCACGATGAAATTGTTGGCAAAAAGAATCGGCGACATCGCATTGCCAATAAGATCGCGCAAATAAACTATATCGCCAGCAGCACCATCGGCAAAAATGCTGTTGCGGGTTATCTGCATTTTGCTTCCACCATAGCGGATATAAATGGCGCTAAAATTCGATGTGGAGGCGTGAGTGATTACAACATTGCTGTCGATGATAGTGTTGCTTTGGTAGTACATAAAAATTCCTGCAACAAATTGCTCCGAAAAAACATTGTTGCGTATAATCAGTGAATCTTCGGTGTAAAAAGAAGTGGCTCCATACATATACATTCCATAAGCGCCATTTGAGAATGTATTGTTTTCGAATATACTGAGCGAATCGTTGGTTTCGGTTCCCGGATTTGAATATATGAGCGCCAAACCAGTGCTATTTATCGAAGCTATACCGGCTTTGAAATGAAGATAGCGATAATGATTGTGAGTGCTCATGCTATCGATGGTGAGAATGCGCGAAAAACTAGCATTCCCCGTAGTTTTTAATGTGAGATCGGATAAAGTCAGAAATGAAGTCGCATTCACACAAAATACATAATTGTCGGCAGCTCCAGCTGGAGTGTAGCTGATTGTAACAGCCGAACTGTCGTGTGCTGCCGAAGTTATATGAATAGTGTTGGTGGCTGAAACACCATGAACTCTATTGAGCTTGGCTTGCTCGTTGTACGTTCCAGATGCTATTTCAACTTCAACAGGTCCGCAAACTCCTCCTTGCGAAATTGTATCGCAGATGGCTGCTACCGTTTTGAAATTGTTGCCGCTTGCGGGCAAAGCTGGATCGACAGTATAAAGACCATTGAAGCCAATATGAATTACCGTTCTAATGGTGTCGTTGGTATTGTTGGTATCGAGCGAATCGATGTAAACGGTGAGCAAATATGCTCCTGGACGGTTGAATGCGAAGGTGTCGAGCTCCAAAGTGTCTTTTCCATCAATGGCAACAGGTGCCGAAGGACCTGCAAGCATTCCACTAATTCCACCGCTAAGCGTCCAGTGCACCACGAGGGCATTGGTTGCTATGCCAGTACTTCCCGAATCGGAAAGCTCGATGCGGTTGAAAACACTTGCACCCGTGCAAAAATAGCCTGTGGCTGGTTCCACAAATCTAGTAATTGCATAATCTTGTGCAAAAATTCGGTTGCTGAGCCCTAAAATGACTGCCAAAGTCAAAAAAGCAAAAAACTTGTTCATGATTTTTCCGTCTTAATTAATTCGACAATTTGCAATAAAACTTCCCCCGCTTTTGCGCAGATAAAAATATCACTTTTTTCGGTAGCAAATACATTTTTGTCAGAATTTATTTCAATAATGATTGCTCCATTTCTTTTGGCTTCAATGGGAATAAGGCTTGCAGGCATTATTTCGCCCGAAGTGCCTATTACCAACATGGCGTCGCAATGTGTTGCAGCTTCCAATGAGGCTGTGTATGCTTGGTGGGGAATTCCCTCTCCAAAAAAGACGAAATCGGGCTTTAGAAGCGAATGGCATTGTTCGCATTGGGGGGGCAAATCCGAAAGAATTGTTTCGGTGGCAACAACCATACGATGGCATTTTGTGCAAATTAGATTCTTGGTGGTGCCATGAAATTCAATCACATTTCTGCTTCCAGCCATTTGGTGGAAATTGTCGATATTCTGCGTAATGATGGTTGTCGATATGCCCATCGTTTCAAGTTCGGTCAATGCAAAATGCGCTGCGTTGGGCTTTGCGCCTTTCAGAAAATCGTAGAATAGCTTTTTGATGGCTGTCCACGAAACCAAAGGATGTGAAAGAAAATAATTGATATCGAGAATTTCGGGGTTGTATTGTTGCCAAAGACCACCTTCGCCCCGAAATACGGGAATGCCGCTCTCGGCCGATATGCCTGCGCCAGTAAATACCGTTAGGCTTTTCAAACTACCAATTATTTGTGCCGCTTTTGCAATTTCTGTTATCATTCTCCAAACGTACATAAAAATCATGATTTTTTATAATAATTTCACGAATGAGTGCTATACGCCATCACACTGCTAAGAGCTCAACATCGCAAAACGCTATAATACAGTCGAATAATAAACAAATTCTGTCCCAGCGTCATTCTGAATAAGTTTACCAATCTAAAGGCATGGTTTCGAAATTAGTCATAATACCTTCCTAGCAGTCATTCTGAATTTATTTCAGAATCTCTCTTCATACCT
>DYON01000513.1 GCA_020720525.1 Acetofilamentum sp. | reverse complement strand
TCCTCTTATTGACTGTAATGTCTAAGCTCGAAAAGTAAGGCCCTCGACTTTTTTTTTAATGCAAATTGTGATAGTAAGATATACCGGTTGGTTGATTGGCAAAGTCTTTCCTCTTTGGGGAAACGGAAACGAAAAAGGGGCTCAAGTCTTATCCTTCCTCATGATTTTTATCATATAATGGCATAATCGGGCAACCCTTTACCGATTTCTCGTCTTTAAGAAAATTACACAACATGAGAAAAGTTTTATAATCGACTGCATCGATTTTGATTTCGATGTTTGTAGGGGCACAGTGTGTCGACGAAAGTACCGTTTATCCGTTTACCTATAACGGAACAAATTACGAAGTGGTTAAAACCAAAAAATCTTGGGCCAACGCCGCAGCATGTGCGGTAGAACGAGGTGGATTTTTGGTCGAAATCAACAGCCAAGAAGAGCAAGATGCCGTGTTTAATTCCATTACTACAGGTGCGTTGGTAAGCAACGGCTATGGCAATGTCGATTGCGGCGGCGGTATTTCGTATGTTTGGTTAGGTGGTAACGATATTGGCCGCGAAAGCAATTGGCAATGGTATGATTCTGACCAATCATTTTGGTCAGGTCAAGGGCAAGCCGGAAGTGGAAATGGGCAAATTACAAACAGTTCGTTTGTCAATTGGGGCGGAAAAAGTACTGGAAACATACAAGAACCCGATAATTTCACCTATCCGGGATATTGCAATACCGACCAAGATGGCTTGGGTTTGGCTTTAGCAAATTGGCCCTATGGCATCACTGGCGAATGGAACGATATACAAGCGGGTTCGCTGCTTTATTTTGTAATTGAATATCCGCAAGGAACCGGAGAAAATGTAATCCATAAGAATTCGGGATGGAATATATCTCGCTTGCAAAATTCGTATTCCATTTTTTCCAAAGAAACAACAGCAATTCAATTATATAATATGGCAGGTCAATTGGTCTACAGCAACCAAATACAAGCACAACAAGTGCTAAATATCAATTCAGAAAATTATCCTGCGGGCATTTATTCCTTAATCATGCAATCATCTAATGCTCAATCGGCTATAAAGTTGATTGTTGAATAAGAAGAAATTCATTCAATTTCAAAAACACAAAAAAGAGGCTGCAAATTGCAGCCTCTTTAAATGTGCGCTACGCATACCACATATCTATAGGGTTAAAGTCCCGAACGAGCCTGC
>DYON01000512.1 GCA_020720525.1 Acetofilamentum sp. | reverse complement strand
AAATTAAATCGTTTAACAATTTGCGAGTTGGCCGCATTTAAGCATCTTACCTCGCCGAAAGCAATGCAAACAAAGGTTCGTTGACAAAATAGTAACCTGTTCCTAATTTTTCTTTGCGCAGCAGACCATCGTTGGCCAGTTTGTTTAAATAGTTGGATGCGGTGAGTCGTGTAACCCCAAGGTCACGAACAATAAATTCGATTTTGGTGTATGGATGGCGGAAAAGATTGTTGAGCAAATCGTGACTATAGAACTTATAATTGTCGCGAAGTTTGTGCTTGTAATCGGTCATAAGCTCTTTTATTCCCTGAATAAGCTCAATGGTTTCGCGCGAAGTGACTTCTACCGCACGAATCATGTACAGTATCCATTCTTCCCATGCGTTTTTTTCGCGAACTTGTTGCAAGTGTTTGTAGTATTCAACTTTGTTGCGAATAATGTAAGTGCTGAGATACAAAACAGGCAAATTTAGTAGCTTTTCGGTAATCAGATACAAAATGTTGATGATTCGTCCAGTTCGTCCGTTTCCGTCATAGAATGGGTGAATGCTTTCGAATTGAAAATGAATGATTGCCATTTTTATCAGTGGATCAAGGTCGCTGAGGCTGCGGTCGTTGATGAATTTTTCGAGATTCGACATCAGCCTAACGATTTCTTGATAATCTTGTGGTGGCGTGTATATGGTTTCGCCAGTACTTGTGCTTTTTAGCGCAGTTCCGGGCAACTTTCTGAATCCAGCCTGATTATTTTCGAGCACTTCTTGAATCTGAAGTATAGTTTTGACGGTCAGCCACTCGGATTTTTTTACAGAATCGAATCCTTTTTTCAATGCTGCGATATAATTCTGCACTTCCTTTGCCTGAAGCGATCGGCTCGATTCTGTTTGCATCGACGATCTGTACAAGTCGTCGTGGGTTGTAATAATGTTTTCAATGGCCGAACTGTCTTTTGCTTCCTGCATTCCAAGCGTATCGATCAAAATATTCTGGCTCGGTATCGAAGACGCAATTCCTTTCAACTCAGCCAAAGCTGCATGAGCCGATGGAAGACTTTTCAGAATCGTTTTTGTCTCCAAATCGATTACCAAAGGCAAATCTGTTGGCAACCATGCTTTTTTCGATTTCATTATGTATAGATTTTTCAATTTTCTATACAAAGATACAAATAAATGTATAGTTTTTTCAATTTTCTATACATAAGAAGTTT
>DYON01000511.1 GCA_020720525.1 Acetofilamentum sp. | reverse complement strand
TATTAGAGTTGTTCCCGAATAGAATCAGGAAAGCAAGAAGTTCCACAATCCAGCACAAATAGCAATCACATCGTCATCCATTCGAGGTCGATGATTGCGGAAATCATGAACCAGAATGTTGAAGCGTTTCATACCAGCAATTGCATTTTCGACCAGTGTACGAACTCGACTTAATTGTCGGTTTTCTGCTTTTTGCTCATCGGTAAGACTTGTGACTGGATTTTTCTTGCTCTTTCGTGGTTTTTTATGTGGTATTTCAATGTTCTTACCGATAAAGTCATTGCAAATACCCTGATAGCCTAAGTCCAAGAGCGCACGAACCGTTTCAAACCAGGGTTGTTCTGGTGAAAACTCAGTTTTGAGCATACTGTAATCATGGCAATGCCCTGAAAAGGTATCACCAACGAACAGAATCCATTTACTCGTTGTCGAGATCACGGTGTTCTTGATGGTGTGATTCTTTTTTTCCGCTGTACAGCTCTTCTTGCTTTTGATTATCGACCGGACGCCGATGGGGACGCTCGGTGGCATCGATTAGCAAAGTCTCAATATCCTGGCAAGCTGCGCGGAATTCTTCTACGGTTTCAAACTTGCGATGAGGAAAAACACCCAAACTGACCAGCGCTTGCCCCAGAATTGGATATAAAAAGTGAAGGTTTTCGCACGCTTTCGAGCGCGCCATCCCAAATTGCGTACCCAATACATCAAAAGTTGGATACACCTTGAGATAGTAAAGCACAAAAATCAGTTTTTCCCGACTCGTCCGTAGCTTGCCTTTTTGGCCTCCGCCAGGTTTTCGCTGCCGTTTACCTTCTTGAACCTGTTTCTGGTAGATTCTCTCTTTTTCTTCTGCGTAGGCTTTTGCAAACGCCGCTTCCAGCGCTGCTAACTTTTCTGTTGACACACCGGTCAATGCTCGCATTTGGCGCTCATCTCGAATTTCTGGTCCCATACTCAGCCTTTCCTTCATGGTTTTTTCGCCAAGTTTACCCTATTGCGGAGCAACTCTATTGTTCATTCTTACCAGCGGGCGTTTCGGCTGGCACAAATAATGATGAGTGAGTCTATTCTTTTCAGCAAGTGTTTCAGTTGGTTTATAGTTTTTTCTGGGTTTTGGTCAAAAGCAAAGTTGCGGGTAAAATTCAGTCTAGTTGGCGGTGTTGTCTTTTTTGGGCAAAGGTTTTGGTCAGCGAGCAGGTTGCCTAACAAA
>DYON01000510.1 GCA_020720525.1 Acetofilamentum sp. | reverse complement strand
CAGTTGTCCCGAAAACATATCTTGTCGGAAATCCTGCTGCAGCAGTTGCTTGAACCCAATTAATTCCATCCACCGAAGACCATACATCTTTTGTTATATTTCCAGTAGCATAATGCCTATTGAGAATACTCCGAAGTCTTTTTTGGTTTTGCGGTTAGGGATTTATAAGTTATTGAGTTAAATGAAGCACCTGCAAACAATAATCGGTTAAAAAGCTGGTTATCCCAAAAGCGGCGGTTGAACCGATAACAAAATTCATCCAAATATTGTTGATAATGCTTGCTTTTGCAGGCGCCATGATAGGTGCCTTTGAGAAAGGTCTTGGCGTTGGAAATCAAAATATGCAACCAATGCAGTTGCTTGAAAGTCTCGACCTTCGTATGCTGGAAACCAGCATATTCGAGACCGTTATGTACCCTGTGGCCGTCGGTTTTGATTTCACTGCCTTTTCGGATGGTTTCGATGGCAACTTGATTGATAATGCTTGCGTTCAGCACCGGAACATCTTTTAGCTTGGCAAACTGGGGATTGCCCTTTTGATTGAGCGCAACCTCAACAACCACCTTATCTTTTGCCTTGTATTTTCCGAAAAACCCTTCATCCAATTCGATTATTCCGCCTAACTGATATTTTGCGTCCTGTAACTTCATGCTATTTCGTATTTTATGCAACATGAGCCACGCGGTAGAGTAGTTGACTCGAATCAGTTTTGCCAGCGCTGCTGCCGAAATTCCACGTTTGTCGCGTGATACCAGAAAAATTGCCAGAAACCACTTGCGAAGCGAGGTCTTAGTGCTATGAAAAACCGTTCCGGCGATAACCGAGGTTTGGTGTTGGCACGCCCCGCATTGATATAGCTTCCTTTTAGGCAAATAATTATAATGCTTATGTCCGCATTTGGGACATAAAAATCCATCCGGCCAGCGAATCTTAAACAAATGTTTTCGGCAATCCTCATTCGTCTCAAACTTCTTCTGAAATGTCGTCAATGCCATGTTTTCCTGCTGCGCCATCAACAGCCCCCCTTCATTATACTAATTAATTATATATTATTAAATTGATTATATCAATTATTTTCGGAGTATCATCAATAGGCATTTATAGTTGTATTATTAATAACGAAGACGATTACAAAAATTCAAACTTTATTGAAGTTTTAAATTTTTATCTAAATGCTCTGATTTTTGGTTTTCCATACGTCTTTCAAAGATA
>DYON01000159.1 GCA_020720525.1 Acetofilamentum sp. | reverse complement strand
ATCCAATCGCCGTTATCATCCCAGCTTAATTCATCGTTCCACCAACCGTTGTATAGCACCCAGTCCATGAACTCAGGTGTGATGTCGGTCGCTGGTTGTATCGCGTTTTTTGAAAAATATCGGTTAATGTCATTTGGTGTAAATTGTGGAATAACAATCATATTGCCGACTGCTATACTTTCGACTAAATCCAATTCAGGATTTGAACGCAACAATTCAAACACAGCATCGGCATTGCCTCCATAGAGCACGGCAATATCAATGAGCGATGTTTTATGTGTTACGGTGTGTGTCATGGTATGATAATTATATTTCCGTTATCAATTTTAATGTTTGAGACTTGTTTGCCGTCGCGTTCCAAGTTCACTTTTACGCGCTGCTCAATGCGCACGTTGCGCTCTTTGGCGTTTATTGCCTGTATTAAATCAGGTCCGAGTAGCGGGTCGGACTTCAACTCGCCCTTCGAGAGTGTGAGTATCAGTTCTATATCTTGCACCCACGCATCGCCGAGTTTAAAGTCACCGTTTTCGATTATCAGGTCAAACGTATCGTCTAATAATATGTCGGTATTGTCAGCCATGCGTTATGTTTTTATTTTCTATGTTGGATAAATCCGCCGTTTGCAAATTTGTAAACTGTGCGGATAGTAATTTGAGAGCCGCGCCGCCATCGTTGGGTATCGTTACCCATGTTTTGAACACTGTTTGAATCGTTTTCAAAAGCGTATTCAAATATTCAATTTGTCGGCTTAATTCTTTAGCATCAACGATACCTCCAAAGGAATCGCCGTTTAGTTTTATGTTTTCGGCGCGTATTTCGTATCGTTCTACGGCATCTGCCCAAATCAAAAACGCCGAAGTGTTTTGATTTTGAATGATACCGACTAAGCAGTTTGCGCCTGTTTTCGGAATGGTAAGTAAGCCGTAGCCGTGCATAGACAATAACACATCAAAGGTTTCAATACCTTCTGATGATTCCACGGTGCAAGTTTCTGCATCGGCATCGACATCGGTAACAACGGCGCGAAGGGTTTGCACCGGAGCGTTGCCGCTTAATTGTCGTATGGCTTGTTTCACGTTGTTCATGCGCTTGCTTTTTTACCTATGGTTACGGTTCGGCGGAATGCCGGACTTGAATCAAATTCTGTCGTAACGGCATCCACATAGTATTTGCCGTTACGTTCCGGATAGTCGCGGCTCGTTAAATTTGCCGTATATCCATGTGCGACAAAGGGCTGTCCGAAAGTTACAAGCGTGCCTTCGTAGCCGTCTGTTTTCATGCGTTCCAAATCGTCCTGTGCACGTTTTTTTAGTTCAGATTCGGATTTCACGTTTCGGTATATCAATTTACTTTCCACACCGTCACCATCGCCGACACTCACTTTTGTAGTCTTACCGTCGGCATTAAAACTTTCTGCGGTTACTTTGATGCGCAAATCATCGGCATACTTATACATAAGGCCCTGCGACACAATGTTTTTCTCAAAATCGTAATTTACGACTTCGGTATTATCGGTATAAATCTTGCCGGACACTAAGGTTTTACCTTTAAAATAACTGTATATCGAAAATTCCGATTGCAAATATTCAAGCGTTCCGGCAACGGTGCTTTGTTCTATTTTAACCGCGCCGAGTGTAATGTCGGCAATATCGGTGTTGTAATCGGATGGCAATATGTCCGTGATAATATCTTTAAGCGAGGCAAATTTCCAGCTTTTATTGACGCGAATTTGTTTCAGTGCATACATGTAATCTTCACAAAGTATGCGCACAGGAGCATCGGTAACAACTTTGGCAATCACGCCTTCAAATACTTTGAACAGCTCGCCGTTGTAACCGAGTGCGATAGTTACGGCATCGCCGCGTTTCAATTTCTCATGCAAGGAATCATAAGAGAAATACGTTTTTCGCGGAATAACAATCTCAGCCGTATCGGTCAAGTTTTCCCATGAACTTTCAATCATAACCGAGCTTACTCGCTCGACAAAAATTTCGTCTCGACGGCGGTTTTTCGGTAACCATATATTTGCGGACATTACATTCATAACACCAATTCTAAGGGTTCGTTACTGATACAGGTCAAGGCAAAGGGGCGCACATACGGCTTTCCTTTTATTTGCGGCAATTCAATATCGGTTATGTCTAACTGATAGATGCCGAGCATTTTGAAATAATCACCGACTACGTTAATACTGTCGACAAGATTCTCAAATTGTAAGAGGCGTTGCAGTTGGGTTTCTACATCGGTTTTGTCGGGGATGATAATGCCTTTGATTGATATTTGCCAATCATCAAAACCGTAAAACTCTTTTACGCTGCCGTTTCCGCCGTTTATGGGCGTTATGCTTATATTTTTGGTTCGGCGAAAATCTACCAGTGTGCTGTAAGGCAAATCCCAGTCGGCAAGCGATACGGTTTCCACAATGCCGCGATTGAGCCGTCTGTAATTTCCGCCTAAAAACGTAAACGGAAACATAACAGGCGTTCCGATATAGGAATACACTTCAGCCGGCATTTGACTTGCATTTGCCTGCGGAAACAAAATTTGTCCGCGCTCGGCTTCGCGTGCGGATGCCGCCTGCGGGAATCGCGGTGTGCGCCGAAATTCGGTAATGCCAAACGCTTCGGCAAACAAGGATGATATGTCTATGCTGATGTAACTCATAACATAACAGCGGCATCTCTGCCGGCATCTACAATTGTATCTTCCACAACTTGTCTAATTTGCCTTCTAAGTGAATCCAACTTTGCACCGGCATCAAATTTATTCGTGATGTATAAATTCATTACAAGGCTTTTAGCACCCGAACCGCCGCCGGAATAACTCTTATCGGAGCTTCCGCCGCCCAAATCGCTTGGCAATGACCTCTTTTCAGCTTCAAACAAGCCAAGCCCGCTTATATCGGTTGCATCCGAACCGTCGGTATCTGCGGACGGGCTGACACCGGGCATAGTCGGACCGGATTCGGAACCGACAAATAACCAATCGAATGCCGATTTAAGCGCATCGCGTATCGGCTTTATTAAGCCGTCGTACACGGCAGTCAGCACTTTACTTATTCTGTCTTTTATACCCGGAAATACGCGGTCGAGACCATCGAGCAAATAGCGGAACGGATTGTGTTTGTCGAGCCAATCTCCGGCATCGGAAAATATTTTTTTAATCCAATCCCAACCGTCTTCAAATGCTTTAACTAAATCACCCCAATTATCATAAATCAAACGAATAAGGCGTGCAATGCTCATTATCGGCTGTACAAGTATTTTTATAATACCCGGTGCATCTTTTAACCATGCCTCTACATCGTCAAGATAAATGACTAACGCCGTTATTCCGGCAACGACTGCGGCGATTGCAATTACGATTAGTCCAATCGGATTGGCAGACATGGCAACATTTAAGCCGACCTGGGCAGTTTGTGCCGCCCCAAATGCGGGTACTAATGTTTTCATTAGTTTTCCGCCGATACTTGCAATGCCATTGCCGAAGCCCTTAAATAAGCTGCCAACGCCGCTAAGTGCCGGCGCCATTTGCGTGATTGTACCTACACCTGCCGCGCCGAACTGTATAAACGGCAAAAATTCTTTTGTCGTATCAAATATGGCAAGTTTCATGTCGGACATCCATCCGACAAATTTTTCTTTTGATTTTTGCCATTCCGTTGTTTTATCTTCCATTGAAGCCAGACTGTCTTCGTAATCTTTGAATGACAAAATAACGTTCTTAGCATCTTCACCCACACCGCCAAACAGCTTACTGAGCACTTTCATTTGCGACGATTTGTCTAATTCTTCAAGCCCTTTGGAAATCGTTTTTATTGGGTTTATAATATCTCCCGAACTGACTTGGTCAATTAAATCAGCCGATGCAATTCCCATACTGTTCAGCAAGTCTATTTGTTCTTTGTTCAAATCACTTAGTCGAATGCTTGCTTCTTTTATACTGTCTATAGCTTTGTCATCCCACACACCTTGCTTATTTGCCTGCGCAATGATTGCCACCATCTGGTCTGCGGATACGCTCATGTCTCCGATTACCGACGGATATTCGCGCATCTGGTCAATGAAATTTCCGTTCAGATTTGCGCCTTTTTTATAGCCTTCTTTTATGATTTTTAGGTTGTCTTCAAATGTGCCGCCTAAGTTCTGTGTCATCGCGTTTGCAGCTTGCACAATTTGCATCGAATCGTCGCCGTAAATTTGTCCGAGCTTATACGCTTCGTCTGTTATTGCCTTGATTTGCGCGGGTGTTCCGTCCACAAACTGATTGACTTGCTGTTCGAGCTTTCCGATTTCGTCTCCGAAAGAGAGGGCATCGGCAATGCTTTGAAATGAATCCGCAAAAGCATTTACTTTAACAACATTATCCGGGTCGGTCAGAAATCCGAACAAGCCCTTACCTTTACCTTTTTTTTCGGTGTTCGATAATTCGGTATTCAGTTTCCGGATGGAATGCTCCGTTTTTTCGATTTCGGCGCGTATTTTCATTTTCTCATCCAACAAAATGGTATTGTCTAATTTCGTTTTCAGACCACTCAGTTTTTTGCCGAGTTCGTCAATGTCTTTTTTCACGCCCAAAGTTGCCGCATCAAAGGTATTGTCCATGTTTGAAAAACCTTTGACAATATCCTTTATCGGACCGGTAACTTTGTCCACCAAATTAAATATCCAATTTGTTTGCGTGTTTGACATTTTTTTCGTAATTTTACACTATGAAAATACTTGAACTTATCATACAATTTATCACGGAGTTTCCGATTGCCTTTGCAATTATCATTGTTTTCGCTTTGTCTGCATTGTTTACAATTCGAAAAATGAACGGAAACAAATCGGACGGAACGTAATTACTTGCCTATCATAGCAGACATCAATTCGGCCAGATTTCGCATTTCAAAACGTTTTAACCAAAGAGCTTCGTTTACTCTGCCTGCCCACGTTTCTGAGTTCATTTCATCGGGGCTTTCTTTAAAGTAATGTCTGATGAGCGCGTTCCCTTTTGTAATTTCATCGGCGGAATCGTCATCAGACATCGACATTTTTCTTACAGCTTCTGAAATGTCGTTTTTTTTAAAGAAACGACATTTCCCAAATCGCGCATCACGGACAGTTTCAAAGTCGTGATTTGCTCAATAGCATCATCAACATGCAATTTACACGCATTGAACAGCAATTCGGATGCTTTCACTTCGTCTGTTTTACTCTCGTGCGCAACAGCTGACATTGTTTTCATATCAGGTTCTTTGAAAAACGCATGATATTCCGCGTCGTCATCATCGGTTACGCTTACTTGAAATACGCGTCCGTTGTGTTGGTTTTTCCACTGATTGATTTTTTCCTGTGAAACAGGTAAACTTGATTTGTCCATGATTATACGTTCCAGTCTATGTGAGTAATGAATAAGTCGAACTGAATTTCAATCTTGCCTTCGCCCTGGTTGATTTCGGTTCCGTTTGATTTGAATTTAACATTTTGCAAAACATCTTTGTAGATGCCGGAGCCGTAATGATATACCACAGGAACAGGAAACGCCGGGATGTCTTGCAGGCGTGTTCGTGGCGGAAGTGAACGTTGCAACGCAATAACCTCATCTTTGTAAAGTGTAATGCTTGCCTGCGCTGTATAATTGCCTTCTTCATAACCGACCGGCATGTAACCTGCCCCGTGAACAGGATCAATGCTTCGTTCGTCGGAATATGAGATTGCGGATATACCTTCGAGCTTACGTCCGTAGAGTTCCATTTCTACGTCTGACCAACCGACTAACTTTCCAAATTTATTGACAACTTGCGGATAACCCATTTTTTTGAATTTTTAAAAGGTTTTTAAAAAGGATTTACAAGCCCGATTTCGCCGACAATTGTCTCGGCTATGCCGTCGGGCGTTACGGCTATTTGCACCACAATCGGGCTTCCGCCCAACACGTTCTGTTCAGGATTAATGGTAACAGAAACGGCACTTACATCGTCATCAGCAAGCAATTTGGCAATATTCGCATTGGTTACGGCTTCCCAATTTGCTATGGTAACAGGTGCGATATAGCCCGTTGCAGCATCAATTTTAACCTTGGAGTTCATTTTCGGAGTGAGTGCCGCTATCACGTAACGTGCCGCTTTATTCCAAACGCGATTGCGTTCTGCCGAATAAAAATCGGAACTGATTGCCGTGCAGGTCATGCCGCCGTTAAAGTAGATATACGGATAATTCTCGTAACCTGCCGCAATGATATACCCTTTGGCTTTCAGTGCGGCAAGGTCGGTATTTGGGTAGTCCCTACAAAATAGTGTATATCTGATTATCAAGACATTACAAAATGGGAC
>DYON01000509.1 GCA_020720525.1 Acetofilamentum sp. | reverse complement strand
CACAAAACTGTCTTTGGAACACGAAACCCCGCCTTTTGGGTAGGTGCTGTTATAGGCTGCCCTATTTTCGTCACGATGGTCTAATGTGTTTATTTTGAAGGTCATTTACTTGCATTTAATTTTATCTCAATGTTCTTTAGTATTTCCAATTGTGCTGCCTGACTGTCAAACAATACTTTTATCTGCTCTTGTAAAAGCAAGTCAATTTTCTGATGCAAACTCCGCACTTCCAATTCGGCTTTTAAATTTATGAGGTAATCATTCTCGCTTCGCTTTCTGTCCTTCTCCTCCTTGCGGTTTTGGCTCATCATTATTATCGGCGCTTGCAATGCGGCAATGGCTGACAACACAAGGTTCATTAGTATGAAAGGATAAGGGTCAAATTCGTCCCGTTGGGGTGAAAGTGTGTTGAATAATACCCAAATGGTCAGGATTATTGAAAAGGAAATGATAAACTTCCAACTACCACCGAAACTTGCAACTTTGTCCGATATACTTTGTCCTCTGGTTAGCACTTCCTTTGGTTGATGTAAGAGGTTTTCAACAATGAGTTTTTCCTCCGCTATTGTTTGCTGAACAATTTGTTGCAGTTTGGTTAGTTGTTCGTCCTCTGATTTGAGCAGGTTTTTAATGTCCGTATTCATGCAAGTTATTTAATGAAGTTAAGTGTTATTAGTAAAATGATAAACAGAATTCCGACAAGCGAAAAAATGAAAAAGTAATCTGCAACCGTTTCAAGTCGGTTTTCCTTTTTCAGATTGGATGTCTTAATTGACATGAAAGAAAAGATGCAAGAAAATGTAAGCAATACTGCGATACCCGAAGTCAACTCATCAATGATGTGCGTTTCTGTCGGGCTAGTTATATGCAGCGATGTGATTACGAAAAGACAAAACCCCAAAAGATTTGCCGATGTGTTTAGGATATGTTGCGAAGTATTGTTTGCCATCTGTCCAAAGTGAGTTTTACAGTATTTGTCGGGTTGTTTCTTGTCTGTCAGTTTGAGTTGGCACGGTCGTCAGGAGTTGCCTATAACGTTATGCGTGCAAATGCAGTGCCACTTACCGCTAAGATATAATAAATTTTGCATAAAACAAGTGGCATTACATTTGCACGCTGTTGTGTGCTGTTGTGTGCTGTTTGAACCCAATGGACACACTATCTAGTGTCTCATAGAAAACTCATAAAATACATATTGTCAACAAGTTACTGTT
>DYON01000158.1 GCA_020720525.1 Acetofilamentum sp. | reverse complement strand
TAGTTTCATGTATAGTTTCACAACGTTGTTGATAAAAAAAACAACCCAATATGTGATGCTATTTGTGTTTCAGATAATTGTTAAACTTTTCAATTATTTTGCAAGACATAATTGAATCCGATTATGAGAATGCGAAATTGATGCTGGACGATAATTTTGCAGAATAAAAAGAATATAATTGCTTATTGAAATGAACTTCATCGTAGAAAATATTTCTCATTTTTGAATAAAAATAGATGATTCATCAATATTTATCTGTTCGACTTATCGCAAATGAAATTTTTATTGTACTTTTACGTTGGTAATTATTTGCAGCGATGTTTAACCAAACAATGAAAAAACGACTAACACTTTTAATTGTATTGCTTTTATCGGTTCATGGTGTATTTGCCATGAATGTAAAATCGTTGGAGATTACTTACGAAAATGTAACGCAGCTTTCTTATAGAGCCAATGTTATTTTTTATCTCTACGATCCCAGTCCCATCGACCCTCAAATTGTTTTGTACTGGGGCGATAATACCAGTTCATTTTTGACAGTTTCGTCGGTTACCGATTTGCCTGGCGAGCTAAAAAGAGTTACATATTCAGGTACACATACTTATTCGGGTCCTTCAACTTTTACGATGTATGTGACCTACAAAGTGCGTAGTCTTAATGTATTGAATGTGCCCAATTCGCTTACAACCGATATTTATGTTGAGGCATCGTTGGTGGTGAGCCCTTTTCTTTCTGGAATTAAATCGCCTGTGTTTATGGAAGAACCACGCCTCAATGTTTGTCGGGGGCAAGACGAATCGATCAACTTTTCCGCATTCGATGCTGCTGGCGATGATCTGAGATATTTTGTTGTGCCTTGTCGTGGCGTAGCTGGAGCTGCAATTCCAAATTATACCTATCCAACTACTTCATCTGCTTTTTCAGTCGATGTAAACACTGGTTGGTTGCTTTGGGATTCGCCCATCGACAAAGGTTTTTATAATTATGCAGTTCGTGTCGAAAAGTACAGAAATGGAGTTTTTATTGGTTCTATTATGCGCGATGTTCTAGTTAATGTGATTGATTGCTCGCCTCAATCTCCCATTTTCGAAGTATTCGACGATACTTGTGTGCTTGCTGGTTCTGTACTTCACGATACAGTGCGTGCCACTTATACAGGTGTCGATACCATTTCGCTTACTGCTAGTGGCGAACCGTTGCAGCTTGCCACAAGTGCAGCTACTTTTCCTCAGCCAATTCGCAATCAATACAGTGTTTATTCAATTTTCGACTGGAATGTTTCTTGCGACCATGTGCGCCCCGAGTCATATCAAATGCTGTTTAAAGCAAATCTCGAAGATAGTTTGAGCAACTGCGATTGTACTTACGACTTCGAAACCAGTGTTTCGCCTTTCTATACCAATGTGCATGCTATTATTGGCCAACCTTGCGATCCTGGTTGGGACAATTCGAACTATCTTTGGTTTGGAGCCGATAGTTCTGCTCCTCGATTTGTGGCAACTCCAGTTCTCGATGTTTCGGCAGGCAATTATATGATGGTTTTCGACCTGCGTTTGGCCGAACATACCGGAAATCCGGGAACCAACTGCGAAGGACCCGACGAGCCCGACGAAGGAATCTATCTTCAATACAGCCTTAATGGATTGAATGGACCTTGGATTACAATGGCATATTGGGATCCAAATCTTTCAACTGGCGAAGGTGGACATGTGCCCAATTTAATCAATTGGAACAATTATTCGGTTGTGGTTCCCGAAGGGGCTATTTCTACTGCAACGCGTTTTCGTTGGAAGCAATTTGAATCAACTGGCATTTATTACGACCATTGGGGAATCGACAATGTGAATATTTACAAGATTTCTGATAAAACTCCAGCGCAAGAAACTGTTGATATTACTGTTATTGCTCCTGCTCCCGAAAATTTAACTGCTTCGCCTGCTGGCGATTACGCTTTTTTGCAATGGAATAAAGAAATTTGTACGCAAGCCAATGGCTATTTTGTTTATCGCAAAGCTGATTCGAGTGGCTATGTGCCTTCGGGTTGCGAAACTGGTGTTCCTGCTTATACTGGATATTCAAAAATTGCAACTCTCACAAGTATTAACGATACAACTTTTACCGATACCAACAACGGATTAGGGCTTCCTCATGGAAATATTTATTGTTATATCGTTACTGCTTGGTTCTTGAATGGCTCCGAAAGTCAGGCTTCGAACGAAGCATGCATTCAACTGTCGGACGATGAGCCGGTAATTACCAATGTGAGTGTAACAACTACTTCGACGGCGGCAGGAACCATGTTTGTTGCTTGGTCGAAACCCAACGATTTCGATACGCTTGTTTATACTGGTCCGTTTCGCTACGATATTTATCGCTCAAATGGATTTACTGGCTCAACCTATAATTTTGTTGCATCCAACGCCGGGCTTAACGATACAACCTTATTCGATAATGGTATTAATACAGTTGCTAGTTCGTGGCATTATCGCATCGACTTGCTTTATGCCAATGGTGGAAGCAGTTACAGTGTGTTTTCATCGTCGTTTTTTGCTTCTTCGGTTTTCTTGAATATTCTACCTACCGATCAATCGTTGTTGCTCGAATGGGATTATAATGTTCCATGGAACAACGATAGCACTGTTGTGTATCGATACAATCCTGCAACCCTCGTTTTCGATTCCATTGGTCTTTCGTTCAACAAGCAATTTCTCGATACAGGATTAATTAATGGTGTCGAATATTGCTATAAAGTAGAAACCATTGGGTCGTATTCGCTTACTGGATTTAAATTTCCTCTTCGCAATTTTTCGCAGGAATTATGTGCTCGACCACAAGATATTGTGCCTCCATGCCCTGTTGTTCTCAATGTTGAAGTGAATTGCAACGATGTTTCCGATTTGCTTACATGGACAAATCCGGCAACTCAATGTGCCGATTACGATGTTGGTGGATACATTATATATTACTCTCTCATGCCCGACGGCGAATTCACCTATCTCGATAGTATCGGAAATGGTGCCGATACATTCTATCTTTACAATGGTGAGACTTCGGTGGCTGGTTGTTTTGCAGTTGTAGCGTTCGATACAGTGGGCAATTACAGCGAATTTTCCAATATTGTTTGCATCGACATAGATGAATGCGATTTGTATGAGCTCCCCAATGTTTTTACTCCAAATGGCGACGGAATCAACGATTATTTTATTCCTTTTCCATACGATTTTGTTGAACGCATCGACCTCACTATATTTAATCGCTGGGGACTTGAAGTTTTTCAAACCCAAAACCCTGATATTCTCTGGGATGGTCGGAATCAGTCCAATTCGCTCGAATGTGCCGAAGGCGTTTATTTTTATGTTTGCGATGTGTACGAGATGCGTCTCGCAGGAATAAGAAAACGAACACTCACAGGAACAGTACATTTGTATAGAAACCAATAACCAATGAAAGCAATATACGTTTTGAAATCGGACATCAACGAAGGATTACGAACTGGCACTATTAGCAAATCGGCAATTGTTCTTTTTGAAGATGTTTTTTTTACCATTCCATTTAGTTCTACCAATTTTTTGGGAGGCGACGAAATAAAATTCAATGGTAAAGAAGTGTTCAACAATGCAAAACAAATGATCGACGAAGGCAAAGAAGCCGAAGCCTACGATTATTTGTCGCAAGCTATGCCCGACGAAAACACATATTACGTGAAAATGCTCGACATTTTGAATGTGAAAGTTGGCTGGTGGATTTTCGGAGGTTTCTATTTTCGCAAACGCAGTGGAATGCGTAAATCAGCTAGTATTCCTTCGAAGACAAAACGCCAAGAAGTGAAAGACTTGCTTGCAAGAAGCATTATTTAGATTCTGTTTAAAAATAGAATTTTCTTTCCACCGACATTAAAAAAATATCTAAACTCAAGCCATCATTATCAACCAAACCAGAAAGTAAGTGCGCGTCTCCCCAAGCGTGCTGTATAAATTTGTTCGTGATAAATGGCTTGTGTAGAAAATCAATTGGTTACGCGTCATACTGACGAAAGATTCTTTGCCTGCATCTGCGAGAAGATGCGCAACAACTATTGGCGATGTTGAATCAAAAAACATTCCCTCTGCGCACCTCTGAGCAAAACTCTTGTGTTTTCTGCGGTTGGCAAAAGAATTGGATCGCAAATAGAAATTTATAAAGTAACTAAATATTTAGTGATGAATCAACTTTTGAAGAAATACATTTCGCGCAAAGTGTCTTCAATTCCCTTTTCGAAGCTGTATGTAATGTAGGTGTTGAGAAGTTTGTTGCTTCCTTTTAAAATTGAAATTTCGTTTTTGCGAACAAAAGCTGGATTTATTTTGATTTCAATTTCGTATCTGACCATTTTATTCAAAATGGTAATAATATCATTCAGAAAAACTTCATGGCTCGAACATACATTAACAACAGTACTTTTTGCGACACTCGATAGCAGCTTTGCATAAACATTGCAAACATCGTCAACATGGTTGAATTCGCGAGCCACATCAATGTTTCCTAGTTCAATCACTTTCTTTTTGTTGCGAAAATGATTCACAATTTTCGGAATCAAGAAGGGTTCGTTTTGTCCAGGGCCAGTGTAGTTGAATGGTCGTACAACTACAATATTGAGCTTATCGAAGAATGTAGAAGCAATGATTTCGGTTTCGAGCTTGCTCTTGCCGTATTCGTTCACTGGTTTTGGGGTCATCGATTCATCGAGAACCGATGCGTCTTGATTGCCATAAACAGTAGCACTGCTTGCAATGATGATTTTTAGAGGATTTATTTCTGCATTGCAAACCGAATTCAATAAGTTTTGTGTGCCAATTACATTCACATCATGTATAAGCGAAGTATTTGTTTCGCCAGCAAAAGAAATTGCTGCAAGGTGAACAATATAGTTGGGTTGAATCAATCGGAATATTGCATCAGTATTGGCACTATTGCGTATGTCGCAAACAAAATGCTTTGGATTTTGAGAATCGGCAATCACAGTTCCGTACACATCGAATCCGAGCGCTTTTAGTTTATTCTCTATATGCTTGCCTGTGAAGCCGTCGATTCCGGTAATCAGAACTTTATCAGAAGCTGATGCCCGAGGTAATTCCTGCCCTGAGTGCTGTTTCATTTCTTCGGATATCTTCTGTTACCATCATTTTGCAAAGCTGTTCCAAATTTGTTTTGGCTTTCCAGCCAAGCAACGACTCGGCCCGGGATGAATTGCCTGTGAGGTGGTCAACTTCGGCTGGTCGGTAAAATGCTGGATTGATTTTTACTCTCAATTGACCATTTGCTGCATCGTGCCCGGTTTCGTTTTCGCCACTGCCTTTCCATTCAATTTGAGTTCCAATAGCTTTGAAAGCCATTGAAACAAAATTACGAACCGACTCGGTGCGATTGGTTGCAACTACAAAGGTTTCGGGTGTTGGATGCTGCATCATGAGGTGCATGGCAACCACGTATTCTTCGGCATAGCCCCAATCGCGACGTGCATCGAGATTTCCAAGCTCAAGAATATCGAGTTTGCTAATTCCAATACGTGCAACCGCGTCGCTAATTTTGCGTGTAACAAATTCTTTTCCGCGAAGCGGCGACTCGTGGTTGAACAGAATACCCGACACACCAAAAATTCCATACGATTCGCGATAATTGATGGTTGACCAATGTGCGAACAACTTGGCTACACCATATGGACTGCGTGGATGAAAAAAAGTGCTTTCGGTTTGTGGCGATTCGTGTACTTTGCCGAACATCTCAGATGTTGATGCTTGATAATACTTTATTTTGGGGTTCACTATTCGTATTGCCTCAAGCAAATGCAAAGCTCCCAAACCTGTAACTGAGGCTGTTGTAACTGGCTGACTAAATGAGACGGCAACAAAACTTTGAGCGGCGAGATTGTAAACCTCGTCGGGCATCACTTCCGACACAATGCGGATGCAATTCGATTGATCGGTCAAATCGAATTCAATAAGCATCAAATCGGGATGATTGCGAATGTTGAGTTCCTCAAGACGCCAAAAATTCTCGGACGAAGTGCGCCGAAAAGTGCCAAAAACTTGATATCCCAACGTCAATAGATGTTTGGTCAAATAGGCACCATCTTGGCCGGTAATCCCTGTAATAAGTGCTTTTTTCATATCATTTCTCTCTTTTTCGTCCACAAAATTCAACGTTTACTACATCAATACAGGTCAAGTCTCACAAGGTTGTTGTTGTTTTTCTTGCTTACATTGATGTAAATTTACAACTTTACGTTTAAAGTTCCGCAATTTGCTCCTTTGTTAATCCTGTTGATTTGATAATTATTTCAATATCAACACC
>DYON01000508.1 GCA_020720525.1 Acetofilamentum sp. | reverse complement strand
AATTATTAAATATTAGGTTATTATGCTTTTAGACGAAATTATTAATGAGGACGGGCAACAGGTGAATTCTCCCGTTGAAACAGAAACAACCCCCGAACAGGTAACTCCGATGACACCTGCCGAACAAGCTCCCAAAAAGCAAAAAGCAACCCCGCGTAACGATTCGGATACCCTTGCAGTGGTTCAGGGCGTGATTGCCAAATGGGATGATACCGTCATGCCGCTGCTGTGGATGGAAAAATCAAGGTTGGTAAGTTTGGCTGCGGACTTTTCGTCCCTTCTGATGAATCGGAACACAACAGGTGCATCGAGGGGTGCTATCACAAGTGCCTTGCGTAAGTTAGACGACGAAATTGATGAGAACATCGAACATATCAAGAATCGTTTAGCGGAACGTCTAGAGTCGAAAGACGAAGCCGTGGCACGCTATCGTGAATTCGGAATTGTAAAAGAACGTGCCTACAAATTGCCGCTCAGCCGGGAGCATCGCGTGGGGGCATTGCTAATGCTGGCAAATGCAGTTGGTGTATATCAATTTGAGGGATCAAATTTCGGGGTTCAATATTGGACAACGATGCACACCCGATACGAGCAACTTGTGCAGCAAGCACGTGCAACGGATGGTAACGTGTCGAGCAAAGTAGGCTCGCTTAACGGTATGCGCAGCGAAATCCGTAAATTCTTGAACGCATTTATCTTGCTGGTTCGCGCAAGCTATCCCGTAACATGGAAAAATGAGTTGCGCAACTTCGGGTTTCAAAAAGAGAAATACTAAAATATACTATCAACGGTGTATCGTTGAGGGTAATATTCAATTTATCGTGAGTTCGGAATAAGATAAACGGTAATTATTTGGCAAAGAAAATATTACAAATTTTCTAACTGTCGGTTATTCGGTGATTTGTTTAATTGTTTAAAAAAAAGTCTGAAAACCGGACAATTTAGTTAAACTTTAAACAAATAAACGATTAAACATATAACCAAAATGATTCGTAAATACTGAAAATAAACTAATATCGTGTCAATTTTGAAATGACGCTATATTGTCCTACGGACGAATGCATATCAGTAGAGACTTTCCATCGTCCGATAGGACATGGAAACGTCAGAAGAGACATGACATGACACTAATTATAATATAATTTTATTTCGAACTCAGGTATTTAAGACATCAGATTACAGACAACAGAATCTAAAATATTGTAAATCTATATT